>JAKIYB010000008.1 GCA_022708765.1 Armatimonadota bacterium
AGCGGCAGATTGCCATTGCCGTGAGCATGTATGTGCAGGACAACGAGGAGCGGCTGCCGCCGGCGAAAACCTGGTACGGCTTGCTCGCGCAGCACTACGGGATGACCGGCAAAGTCTGGGACTGCCCCTCCATCACCCATGTGGGCACCGACACCCAGCCGGACTATTTCTATGTGGCCGGCTCCTTTCTGGACAGCATGGCGCTGGGCGACGTGAAGTTCCCGGAACTCGCCCCCATCGTCGGCGACCAGGCCGGTCCCGGCGAAAATCCGCCGTACATCAATGACAACGGCACGCAGAATCCGCTGACCGCCGTGGCCACCGCGGACGCCCGCCATAACGGCGGCGCGGCCTTCGCCTTCCTCGACGGGCATGTGGCCTGGGTGAAGCAGAAAGACATCAACGCCGGCTTCTTCGCCCCCAGTATGAATCCCAACGTCGTCGTGACGGAGCCGACCTGGATGGGACAGATTGCTGACGGCATGACGCCCGCCCGCGATACCACGCAAACCTTTTACACCACCTGCAAGGCGCTGGGCGTGACGAAGCTCCTTTACGCCACCGCTACCAGCGGCACCACGCCTCCGCTCGCGTGTGATCCCACCGGAAATCCGACCTGGTGGGCCAGTACGCCGGTGTATGCGCAGGTCACCGGCACGCGCACGATTTATGACTGGTGCGGGGTGCGCTGGAACGGCGCGAACCGCGTGCCGATCTGCGGTGACGGCGACGGCCGCAAAGGTATCGGCAAGGTAACCATTACCCCGCATGCCAGCCTGACGACGCCCGTCACGAAGAAACTGGTAGTGATGTATAGCTGCTGGGACAGCCTGGGCGTCGGCATTACGCAGCTCTCGACGATAAAGATCGGCGCGGATACCTACACGCTCAACAAGTCGCTGCAGTCCAGCGGCGGCAAGGTGGCGGCAGGATTCATGGCCATCCCCGTCGAAGCCGGAAAAACCATCGAGATCACACTCGACTACAACGCCATCCCCGGCTGGAGCGGCATGACGCTGGCCTTCGAGGAATAAGGCCGACTACCTAGAGGAGGTATCATCCCATGCGAAAAGGCTTTACATTGATCGAACTCCTGGTCGTCATCGCGATCATCGCGATCCTGGCGGCCATCCTCTTCCCGGTATTCGCCAAAGCCCGTGAAAAGGCCCGGCAGAATACCTGCATGAACAACGTGCGGCAGCTCTGCATCGCGATGACAATGTATGCGCAGGACAACGATTCGAAGCTACCGCTGGCGTCGGGCTGGAACAGCCAGCTTGCCGCCAATTACGGCGCTGAGAATAAAATTTTCGATTGCCCCACCACCAGCTTCGCCGGCAAGTCCATGCAGCCCGACTACTACTTCGTCGCTGGCTCATTTCTCTCCGGCGCGGCGCTCAACGACGTGGGCTCTGCCGTCGAGGCAGTGATGATCGCCGAGTTGAAGAGTCCGTCCAGCGGCAAACCCTTCGTGGATGACGGCGACACCGGCGACCTGGCCAAGGCGCTCGCGCAGTGCGATACAGGCCGCCATAACAATGGCGCCGTCTTTGGCTACGTGGACGGCCATGTCGGGTATATCACCAAGGATAAAATTACCACCGCCACTTTCGCCTACTCGCTGGCCAAAGGCTCGAAAGTGGCTGGCGTGCCGTTCGTGCTGCTGGCGGAAAACCTGAAACGCTCGGACGGCAGTGTTCAAGGCGCGTTGAGCGGAGTTGGCATCTCGAAGCTAGCCTCGCTGGTGGTTGCCGGCGCCAGCGGCGTGAGCAGCATGCTGCTCATGCCCAACGGCAACCCGGGATGGTGGTCCGAAAACGGCACCTGGACGCTGGTCAGCGGTTCTCAGTCCAACTGGAGCGGCAATGCCTGGCTCAACTGGAACGGCACGAATATCCAGCCGACGTTCGGCGACTATAATGGCCGCGTCACCACCGCGAAGGTCACCTTCGTGCCGAATACCAGCGGCATCCGCAAGGTCGGCGTGGTCCTGACATCCGCCGACACCAATGCCAACTCGTCCTTCACGGTCCAGAGCGTAACCATCGGTACGAACACCATCACCCTCAATCAGGTGATCAAAGCCTCGGCCAGCTCGACGGACAAAGCCTCCGTCGGCTTCCTGCTGGTACCGTGTGAGGCGGGGAAAGCCACCAGTATCCAGCTTAGCGGCCCGGCCAACTGCTACAACGGTGGCGCCGCCTATCTGGTCTTCGAGCCCTGACCCTGTCAGTGAGCAACGCAACCGATGACGCGCCCGGATGTTTATTCGGGCGCGTTGCATTGATATGGCCGGTTAACCGCTTCACAAAAAGCGCATAGATCAGGGGAAATGCTATTGACCCATATGGTGAGTGGGCGTATAATTTTCTATCCGTCTGATGGGATTTGCCTGGTATCCCGTTGTCTACCAGACGCAGATTTATTAAAGGAGGTCATCGAATGATGTGGTCACAACCACGCGCACGAGGGTTCACCCTCATCGAACTTCTGGTGGTCATCGCCATCATCGCCATCCTGGCCGCCATCCTGTTCCCGGTATTCGCCAAAGCCAGAGAGAAAGCCAACAGCACCACCTGTATGAGCAACCTGCGGCAGATTGCGATTGCCTTCTCGATGTTCGTTCAGGACCACGACGAAGTGCTGCCCACGGCCGAAACGTGGATGTATGACGTGCAGCCCTACGGCGCAGAAGGCAAGCTGATGGACTGCCCGTCCAGCCGCGAGAAAGGCACCAGCGGCAAACCGGACTACTTCTACGTGGCCGGCGTATACAACGGCAGTCCGCAGTACCTCTCCGGTCGCGCCCTCGGCGACTTTCCCAGCGCGGAAGCCATCCCGCTGGTCTGCGACCTGGCTGATTCCAGTAAGAACCTGCCGTGGGTGACCGACGACGCCGCGCAGAACCCGGAAAACGTCGTCGCCCGCGTCGGTTTCCGCCACAGCGCGAACATCGCCTTCCTGGATGGCCATGTGGAACACCGGCAGAACAAGAACGTGACCGCCGGTCTATTCGCCCCCTGCGCGAATCCCGACTTCGCCGTGGATGCACCGATGTGGATGGGGCAAATCACCGACGGCTTCACCATCACTGAACCAGGTGAGGCTATCCGTCCCGCCTGCGCCGCCTTCAACATTACGCGGCTGTTGTGCAAAACCGGCGTGGTTAGCAACGACTGCGCCACCGGCACCGTCACCACGGACACCGGCACCTTCCCGTCCTGGATTGAATCCGCCACCGCCGTTGTAGTACGCCCTGATAACTATAAGACCTACTATAACACGCTGGACGGTTTCCTCTGGAACGGCGTTGATCGCTGGTCATTGGTTGGCAACCAGGTCTACGGCAGTCCCAGCCCGGCGGAGACGAGTTGCGTGCTGACCATCACGCCGGCGGCATCCGTGACGAAACGAGTATCCAAGCGCATCGCGTTCCTGCTCTCGGTTTCCTACCAGACGCGTACGGCGACGATGGAATACATCAAAATTAACGGCGTCCAGACCACGATGAATAAGATGATTCAGGCATACGGAGGCAACTCCACGGCCACCACTTATTACGCCGCGGACGCATATGTCATTCCCGTGGAAGCCGGCAAGCCCATCGAGATGCGCATGTCTATGAATCTTGTCGCCGCGCGCGCGGGCATTACGATTGCCGTCGAAGAATGATTTCGGAGGTGCTCTTATGAAAAAAGGCTTTACCCTGATTGAATTGCTCGTCGTGATCGCGATTATCGCGATCCTGGCGGCTATCCTCTTCCCGGTGTTCGCCCGGGCGCGCGAGAAGGCGCGGCAGAACACCTGCATGAACAATATCCGGCAAATCTGCATCGCGCTAACGATGTATGCGCAGGATAACGACCAGTATATGCCCACCGGCAAAGTGTGGACGCAGGCCATCGGGACCAACGATCAGAAGATCCTCGATTGCCCCACCACCTCGCGGACGGGCAACATCGGCGCGCCGGATTACTACTTCATCGGTGGGGAGACGAAGTCGTTCCTCGCCGGCGGAGTGCTCAACGAAATCACCTCGCCCACCGAGGCGGTGATGGTCGCCGAGTTGAAAGCCGCGAACAAAGACAAACCCTACGTGGACGACGGCGACACCGGCGACTGCGCCAAGGCGTTCGCGCAGTTGGACGCCAAGCGCCACTCCTGCATCATGGGCTTCGTGGACGGTCACGTGAAGCTGTATAAGGAAGATGAAGTGGACGAGACGATCTTCGCCTATTCGCTCAACGCCGGCTCGCCGGTGGCGGGCGTGCCGGTGGCGAAGAATCCCATCGTGCAGGACGTGGACCTGAAAGCCAATCCCGGCGGCCTGGAGAGCGAGCTGCAGGGCAAAGGCTTCAGCAAACTCCTTTGCACCGTGAATAATGCCCCCAACATGCCCAGCGGCGTGCCGGGATGGATGCTGGGTATGCCGACGGTCGTCAATACCGGCGGCATCTACAACGGCTCGCACCTCGCCGGACGACTTACCTGGGGGGGGGCACAGCGCATTGGCGTCGCTGCGTGGTATTACAACTCGACCAGCATTTCCGATGTCACCATCATCCCGAAGGTGTCCGGCGTCAAGCGCGTAGCGGTCATCCAGCTCTCCAATCCCGGCTGCTCGCAGATCACCACCGCCACCCACCTGCCGATGAAGGGGCTGCTGCATTCCGTCACGTTTGGCACCGGCACTGAAGCGCGCACCGTCAGTATCAATAAGGACATTGAGAACACCAATGACCCGGTGAATGGCGGCGACCAGGCCTGGTATATGGGCGCCTACTACCTGATGTTCCTGCCCGTCACCGCCGGCGAGCCGGTGACGATTAAAGTGCGGGACAGCGAAGTCAGCAACAAGCAGTTCTCCGGCGCCATCTTCCTGGCGTTCACGGATAACTAAACCGGCGCTGATACCTGAAAAAACACGACGCCCGGAGCGCAGGCTCCGGGCGTCGGTGTAACCGGAGCGTTATCGGCGCCCAGGCGGCGCGGTGGAGTGGCGGACGGAAAGCGTTGCCGGCAGCAGTTGGTGCTGTTCTTCGACGCGGGCGTCCAACACCTGGCGCACGGCCAGTTCGCCGGCGGCGCGGCCCATCTCGCGCAATGGCTGGCATACGCTGGTCAGCAGGTTATGCCCGGCGGCATCCAGCACCACTTCGGTGTCATCGAAGCCAATGATGCTGTAGTCCTCCGGCACGCGGAATCCTTCCGCCTGCAGCCAGCGCCAGCAATGAATGGCGCAGCCGTCGTTCGCCGCCAGGATAGCGGTGATGTCCGGGCGCGCCCGCAGGAAGCTCGCCGGCGTTTCCCCGGGCTGGGTACGAAAAATCGGGAGCCGGAGCGCCCGCGTGGGATCCAGCGCCGGATTCAGCAGGGGGTGATCGCCGATCTGACGCAGGACATGATGCCGGTCCGGATCGCATCCGGCTTCCCGCATGGCTCGCCGCACGCCCTCAATGCGCCGCTGCTCCCGCGGAGTATCGCCCCAGCCGGTGTAAATCTGCAGGATGACGTGGTGGCCGAGTTCAAGCAGGTGCCGCGCCGCCAGGTAGGCGCCGGTTTCGACATCCGCGCCGACCGACGACGCGCCCGGCACGCGCGTGAAGAGCGAGACGACCGGGCGCGCGCCGAAATGCGGCGCGGCGCGCAGCGATGCCAGCAGGCGATCCACGTCGAAGGGCAGCACGGAAATCGCGCCGTCCACGGCGCCGGCGGTGACGAGGGGCAGCAGTTCCCCTTTTTCCGGCGCGTAGACGGTCACCAGTCCGAATCGCTCGACTTGCAGCGCGTCCATAATGCCGCGGAAGATGCTGGTGGTATACGCCGCCAGGTGGAAATCCATCGGCACGAAAAGCGCGATGGCGCGGTTGAGCGCCGTGCGCCCGTGCTTGCGCAGCGCCAGTTGCCGGGCAGCCAGGTGAGTGGCGGGATCGTAGCCCAGCGCCTCCGCGGCGGCGAGCACGCGCGCCGTCGTCGCCGCGCTGATCCGCGAGGCGCCGCGCAGCGCCAGCGACACCGTAGCGGTGGAGACGCCACAGCGGTCGGCGATATCCTGGAGCGTGGGCACTCCATCCTGGCGGGAGAACGATACCATCATGCCGTTATCATGCCCTGTTCGCGCCTCCATTGTCAACGCCGGCGGCGCGGGCGCGCGCGATGCAATATTGACACCAGCCGGGCGGGTCCGTATAATAATATGATAGGTTAAGCGCTTTACTCGTTAACGCGGGTCCGCGCGGCGCCATCGCCAGTCTCATCTACATTGGTTTAAAGGAGGTTCGAGATGTTACGCGCATCCCCCCGAGGGTTCACCCTCATCGAATTGCTGGTGGTGATCGCCATCATAGCGATCCTGGCCGCCATCCTGTTCCCCGTGTTCGCGCGGGCGCGCGAGAAGGCCAACCAGACATCGTGCCTGAATAACCTGCGGCAGATGGGCATCGCCGTCAGCATGTATATTCAGGATAACGATGAGCAGATCTTCCCGGATTCCAAAACGTCGGCCTGGTCCGCCTATCTCGCTTCCTACAATGAGCCCAGTATTTATGACTGCCCTTCGCTGCAGGGGAAAGGCACGAACACCGCGCCGGAGTACGGCTTCAACTACTGGCTCTTCGGTTACGCCCTTGGCGACCTGAAGACTCCGGAAACGTATATCGTGCTGACCGACCTGCTGAAGACGCAGTTCAAAGATAACTACGCCTTCATGAAATACGAGCACATGGATCCGCGCCACGGCGGCAACGCGCTGCTGGCCTGCCTCGACGGCCATGTGGCCACCGAGAACCTGGCCGGGCAGACAATCAAAAACGCGCTCAACGCACGGAAGTATCTCATACACACCCCGGATTCCGTCGTGAATCTCGGGGAGACGATCCCCGTCGCGGATGCCTTGCCGTTGAAAAGCCTCATCAAGGGGATGGTCGGCGTCGCCGTCCCGCCCACCATCGGTTCGCCGTGGAATACCATTGATTACATTTCCGACGGCGTCGAATACATCAACTACACCACACCGCGGTGCCGGTGGAATGTCACGACATCGTTCACGCTCACCTTCACCTTCCCGGCGATTTACCGCATCAACCACGTACGCATGCGCAGCGGCGAGCATGATACGATTGACCTGGGCGCCACCCAGGTTTCCGTGCTGGACAGCGCGGATGACACCTGGAAGAATTTCGGCGCGAAAACGACGTCCTGCACCACGAGCGGCCAGATTCAACTCGTGGATATCCGCGCGCTGACGCCGAATTACTACGATGCCCGCGCCATCAAATTCACAGTGGACGCCCCCGTTCCCGGCAATCAGGGGAACGGCGCTACCGAAGTGGCGTGCTTCTTTGTCCAATAGTATCCGTTCGCACAGAGCGAGCAAAGGAGAGAACTCATGATGCGGAAACGCGGTTTTACGCTGATCGAGCTGCTGGTGGTGATCGCGATCATCGCCATCCTCGCGGCTATCCTCTTCCCGGTCTTCGCCCGCGCGCGGGAGAAAGCCCGGCAGAACTCCTGCCTCAACAATCTGCGGCAGATCGCCATTGCCGTGACGATGTATGTACAGGATAACAACCAGACCTTCTTCCCCGATCCCGGCACCAGCGCCTGGGCGACCTACCTGGTGAGCTACAACGGGCCGACCATCTACGACTGCCCGTCGCTCACCGGCACCGGCACCAACAATACGCCGGAATACGGCTTCAACAAGTCCATGTATGCGCCGCTGGTGATGGGCGAGGTGCTGTCGCCCAGCTCCGCGGTGATGTGCACCGACCTGAAGAAGAGCGCCCTCACCGGCGCCTACGCCATCGCGCAGACTACGGATATTGACCCGCGCCACAACAGCAGTTTCAACTTCGTGGCGGTGGATGGGCATGTGGATAACGTCGTGGTGAAAAGCCCGCAGACCGCCGCCGGCGGCATGACGCTGAAAGGCGTCTCGCTGGCTTCCAGCGGAGCCTTCAACTCACCGGTGACCGAGGCGACCGCAACTTCCAACACCAGCGCCGCCTCCAGCCTGCTGAAAGGCATCGTGCCGAAGGTGAGCAGCCAGCCATTGGCGCCCTGGAATCCGATTCAGCATATTTCGGATGGCATCGAATACGTGAGCTACACGACGCCGCGCTGCCGTTGGGATCGCAGCAATTCCTTCTGGTGCGAGTTCACGGTGTCGGGCGTCGCGCGCGTCAATTACATCAAGATCCGCGGTGGAGAAAAAGACACCGTGAATCTCGGGCCATGCCAGGTTTACGTGATGGATGCCCGCACGAATACCTGGGTGGAGTTCGGTACGAAGTCCGTCGCGCGCAACACCACCGTCAGCGGCGACAAAATCGTTTGGGACATCCGGACGAGCGAGCCGAATTTCTACGATATCAAAGGCATCAAATTTGAAGTGGATCCCGTACTGCCGTACTATCCCAGCGCGCAGGGCAACGGCTGCACGGAAATGATGGGCTTCTGGGTGGAATAGCCTCTTATCTTACGGAAACAGCGACGCCCGGGGCCATCGTCCCGGGCGTCGTCATTTCCGGGTCAGATCAAGGCGCATCACCAGTGCGTCTTCACTGTTATCGGGGTAATAGCCGCGCCGACGGGCGACGGCGAGAAAGCCCATCGAAGCGTAGAGGCCTTGCGCGGGGGTGTTGCCGGCGCGCACTTCAAGGGTGACTTCTTCCGCGCCGCGCCGGCGGGCTTCCGCCAGCAGGCCGTCCATGAGCCGGCGACCCAATCCATGGCGGCGGCATTCCGGCCGCACCGCCAGCGTCACGACGTGCGCGTTCGTCTCCACCACCCACATGCCGCCGTAGCCCAGCAGGTGATGGTCTTGCAGCGCCACCAGGTAAAACGCCGAGGGGTTGCGCAGTTCGCCCATATAGGCGGACAAATCCCAGGGCGCGGTGAAGCACACCCGCTCCAGCGCATACACCTGCGGGATATGGTCCGCCGTCATCGGAACAATGATAATAGCCTCGGTCAATCCGCCGCTCCCCGCAGGTAGATGGGCGTCATCGTCATCGGGTCGTCCGCTTCACCGCGGGCGAAGCGCGCCGCCGCCAGCGCGGCCAGCGCCATCGGGGTGACGAGGGCGCGCACGGGAGCGAGCGCCGGCGCCGCCTCCACGAAGCTCGCGGACAGCCCTTCGACCTGCCCGAGCAGCACCGGCGGGCCATCCGCGGCGTGGTCGGCCAGCCAGCCGGCGAACGGTTCGGCGGAGAGGGCGAGATCGGGGGTTGCGCGTTCGAGAATCTCCCCGTGACCGCGAAAACCGGCGGTGTAGACCTGCTGCCGGCGTGCGTTGATGACCGGGACGAGCAGATGCCCGCGCAGCGCGCGGAACGGATAGGCCAGCGCCTCGAGCGTGGAGACGCCCGCCAGCGGCACCCGCAGGCCCCAGGCCAGCATCTTCGCCGCCGCCGCGCCGATGCGCACGCCGGTGAAGGAGCCCGGCCCGCTGGAGACGGCAATGCCTTCGATGTCGCCTTTCGCCAGTCCGCATTCCGCCAGCAGCCACTCCAGCCGCAACGTCAAGCGCTTCGCCAGCGTGTGCCGGCTAGGGAACGCCGCCTCCGCCAGCACCGCGCCGTCGCGCACCAGCCCCAGCGTGCTGGTATCGGTACAGGTTTCAATGGTCAGAATGAGCATAGGTCAGTATCTTACCCGACGAGTGGACTCACGTCCATCAGATACACCCCGCGATACCCCTCGTGTACCGCGTCAAACGAGACCCGCGTGCCCGTCCGGTCCCAGCGCGGGTGCAGGTCGCAGCGGATGTCGTTCGGCGGGTAGGGGTCGGCGAAGGCGCCCAACTCGTAGGGGATGCCGCGCCGGAGATCGTATAGATACAGATGGCGCCGCCCCTCCCACGGGTAGGTGTCGTACAGCAGCCACTCGCGATTCGGCGAGAAGCTGCAGTGGCCGTCGAAGGTGAAGAAGCCGGGATCGAGTACCGTCGTCTCGCCGGTGACGTCGTCCAGCAGGCAGAGCCCCTCGCCTTTGTCTAACTCGGCATAAGCGAGGATGGTGCGCGGGTCGCGCCAGTGATAATGGGAGACCATGTGATTGGCGGCATGCACGCGCAGGTCGCTCCCGTCCAGGCCGGCCGTCAGCAGCGCGGTGCCCCAGCGCGTCACCGTTAACTCGCCGAAATCGCGCACCAGCATGAGGAAGCGCGTGCCGTCCGGGTTGATGGTGATGTGATTGACGACGATTTTGCGCTCCCGCATGTCCGGCAAATGGCGCGACAATTCGGCGTAAGAGAAGAGCAGCTCGCTCGCGCCCGTCTCCAGCTCAATGCGGAAAACCCCGTCCTCCTCTGGAAAGCGCTCGTTGCCGAACGGGTCAGGGCTATTCGCATATCCATAACCAGGGCGGAAATCAAAGACACGGCTGAAGTTGATGCCCAGGGCGTATTGCCCGCGCGGATCCACCGTCGCCACCGGCATGGCGAGGACGCGTTCCGCGCCGGTCAGCAAGTCGCGAATCACCCCTACATATTGCCCCTCCGCGAAGCGGTTGAAAAGGATGGCGTCGTCGGGCGCCGTCGGGCTCCACTGCAGCATCGTCCCCTGCTGAAAATTCCACGCGTTCGTCTCGGTGATGGGCGTGAAGGCGAGATCGTCCAGCGACACCATGGCAATCGTCGCGGTGTCATTGCCGGTCGGCAGGCGATCCATGAACGGCACGCGCTGGCAAAGGTGATGACAGCCGTCGCCGCTGAATGCCGGCACGTCGTAGTAGCCGAAAAAGTAGTGGTCGCCTTCCGGCGTGATGCGCGTCGCCGGCAGCGGGTGCGAGATAACCTCACTCATGACATTCCTCCAGCCAGCGCGTTCCCGCCGGGCCGCGCGGCGCCAGCGTAATCCGGCGGGCGTCGTCGTCGTCCACGAATGTCAGTGTTACATCAATACCGTCCGTGAAGAAGTCCGCCGGCAGCCGCTCGCCCCATTCGACCACCGTCACCCCCAGGCCCTCCAGGTAGTCCTCCAGCCCGAGGTCGAGCACGGCCGCCCCTTCGAGGCGGTACAGGTCCACGTGATAGAGCGGCAGGCGGCAGGTGAGGTATTCGTGGATGAGCGCAAAACTCGGCGACGACACCGCCTCGCGGCAGTCCAGCCCGGCGGCGATGCCCTTCGTCATCTCAGTTTTTCCCGCCCCCAACTCGCCATGCAGCCATAGCACGTCACCGGGGGCGGCGCTGCGTCCCAGCGCCGCCCCCAGCGCCCGCGTCTCGTCGGCTGTCTGAACTAATCGTCGCATCGTCATTCTGCCGCCGTCAAGTGCGCGCCTTCCCAGCCATTCAGTCCCATGTACTCATAGTAGGGGAACTCGCGCAGATCCACTTGCTGCACGGGGTCATCCTTGTGGGCTTTCATCAGTCGCTGGCGCGCGTCATCCAGTTCGCCGGCACCGCCCTCAAACTCGTGCCAGCGCTGCCGGTCGTCAATCTCCCGCTGGATGATCGTCGGCAAGCCCGGCAGGCCGTCGTAGGGCACCGAGCCCGCGCAGACGTGATACGATGCCTGGAACCAGTTGCGCACGCCGGACATGAAGCAGCGATGCACGCCGATCTCGCGGCGCTGTGTCTCCAGGCAGGCGCGCTGCTCTTCCGTCAGGTCGGTGCGCGCCAGCAGCGCCTCCAGCTTCGCCAGCGCCTCGTCGTCGGCAGGCAGCACCACGTCCTCAAGCTGTTGAATCACATAGCGCTTGATCTCGTCACGGTAGTGCAGGATGCGCCACACGCCCCCTTGATGGCTCTTCATCGTCTGCTGGTCGCGGATGACCGGCGTCATGAAGTAATCCTGGTCATGCTCGCCAAGCAGGCCGGCATTCGGCACGATAGGCCCGGCCATGGTGAGCGGCTGACAGAAGAAACTGTGCCCGCCCATCGCCGGCATCGGCCACTCGCGGTCGGCCAGTTCGGAGAGTTTCCAGACGGCGCAGAGGTCGTCAGCGAGTTCCGCGCCCACCCAGGAGGCCGCCAGCTTGCGCACCGCGGCGTCGGTGTCCATCACGCCGTCGCGCGATGCCTGCACGAAGATGGCGGTGTTGGCGTGGTATTTCGAGCCGGAGGAGCCGCCGATGATATTGCGTACCCCCCAACCGAGCAGCTTCATCATCACTTCGTGCGTCTGGTACGGGCAGGGGGCGTCGGACGGACCGCTGTAGTAGTCGGGATTGTAGCAGGCGTAGGCCATGCCGCCGTACCGCGCCACCATGTTAATGCGCGCCCGCATGTCGCTTTCCTGCCAGACGCGGGCTTCGGCGCGCACTTCCGGCTTGTGGATGTCCGGCCCCACCGCCATGTTCGCCCAGCGGTCTTCCTGCCCGCCGCCCCAGGCGAAGGCGCCGAAGACGGAGGCGGCGGAGCCGTCCGGCGCGCCTTCCAGAAAGTCGCGGCGCTCTTTCGGCATCAGACCGCTGGTCATCACCACGCGGAAGTCGGGGTTCACCGTGCGCCCGGCCTCCAGCAGCACCTTCACGAAGGTCTGCGCCTGCTTGCCGGTGGGGATCTGCCTGCAATGCACGGGACCGTTGGATCCGGCGTAGAGGTGCTCGGAGTAGCAGAAACCGCCGCCGGAATCGCAGGTAAAGATGTGCAGTTCGTCAATCTCCGGCGCCAGCGTCAGCAGGTTGATGATGAGCTGGCTGTAGTGGTCCTGCACCTCCGGCACCATCGGGCAGAGGGCGAAGAGCGGCGTGTGGCTGCAGGCGGGGTTGTCCACCCGGGGCCCGCGCAGCGCCGGGTAGCGCGTGAAAAAGCTCTCCGGTAGGAAGGTCATCTCCACGCAGCGCACGAAGCAGCGGAAGCCGTATTGCTTTGCCAGCTTCGCGTTCCATAGCAGCAGCTTGCGGTTCTCTTCCATGATGCTGGGATGGTAGATGCCCCGGCTGTAGCTGGACTCGACGAACTTCTCCGGCGTGTGGCCGTAGGTAGTGAAGCGCAGGTAGCTGTTCTCCGGGTCCATCACCTGCGGTATGGACACGATGGCGTCGTTTACCATCACGTGGGTCGCGCCGCCATGATGCAGCTTTTCGACGTGCCGCTCTACCTTCGCCCAGTAAGTTTCCGGGTCCTCGCCGGAAAAGCGAGGGAAGGCACTGCCGAACAGAACGCGCTCAATGCGCGCGGTGGTCGTGGTCATATTCTACTCCCGGCGCCAGAGTCTGGAAATACGGCGCCGAGAGGGGATGTTCGGGATGCAGGGGTGGAATCCCTGCCGGAATGGGAGATTACGCGGGGAAAAACGAGGCGGATTTTCCCGCCGGGGCAGCAGCCATGCGAAACGGCGAAACTTGTGGGGACCTGACCCCAGGAGGAGAAGCCCTCCCGCAAGATAATTCCACACGGGTTCTCGAGTTATCAAGCGCCGACGAGGGAGTTGACAATTACCGGCATCCCGGTAGTTCCTCTCGGTCACCGCTCAACGCCGGTACCATCTGCGTCACGGGCAAGTCTCCCTTCGCCTGCCAGTCAAGCGCGCCGGTGGTGGGGTCGAAGCCGGCGGTGAGTCGCGTCTGGGTTGAATGAAGATCAAGGCCGAAGTAATGCTGCCAGCCGGCGAGGTTTTGCCAGGCTTCGGGGGCGGGGTGGGCGATCTGGAAGCTGCAGTTGTCATCCGCGGCGTCATAGAGGTTGCCGTCGCAGGCGTTTTCCGCGCGCGTGCCCAGATGCACGCGATGGGAACAGCGGTAGAAGACGTTGTTATACGCGGCGTTGGCGCGGCACAGCCCGGTGCGACCTTCGTGGCGTCGGTCGCTCTGGTTCAGCGAAAACATCACGGCATGCCCCTGCACCAGTCCGAAGAAATTATGTGCCACCACCAGCGTCTCGTTGCAATCGGCGCGCACCGCCGCGCCGCCGCCCCAGGCAAGCGCCGTGCCGCCATCCGGGTCGCGAATATCCCAGAAGATGTTGTGGTCAATAAGGTTGCATCCGTAGTTCATCTCCGAATAGACGCCGCCGGTGAGGGCTTCGATATCATGGAATACGTTGCCGGTGATGCGGTTATCCATGTTGCTGCAGTCCAGCCAAAGACCGCCGGCATGGCGCAGGTGACGGAACGTATTGTCGCGGATGAGGCAGTGTCGGGCCAGATGAAATTTCAACCCCATGCATTCCCACATGTGCTCGAGGTTTAATCCGCCGATATGCTCGATGGTGTTCCCCTCGATGAGCGTGTGATAGACGCCCAGCGCGCCGGCAATGCCACAAATGCCGCAGTGGTGAATGCGATTACGGCGGATGAGATGGCCGCCGGTGGGGTCCGGCACGGACGCTTCCCAGGTTTGCGCGCCGATATCCAGCCCGCAGGCATTCGCCCAGCCGATGTCGTTGTCCTCGATGATCCAGTGATGGCCGCGCATTGTGCTGACCGTCGCCCGTTGGGGCACGGGCAGACCATCGGCAGCGTGCTGAAAGACGAAGCCGCTAATGCGGAGATACCCCAGGCCGAATTCCCGAGGGGCGAAGCACTGCTCGCGCGTGGAGAACTCGAGCACGTGGTTAGCGGGGTCGGCGTCACCCGGCAGGCGGAAGTGCACGCGGTTGCCCGGTTCCTCCACCCAGAAGGCGCCAGTGTCCGCCGCCAGCTCTCGCCCGTAATACACCTGCCGCAGCGGGACGCCGTTCACGAAGAGCGCGCCCCGGCGCAGCAGCGCGCGCTGCAGAAACCCGGGATCTTTCACCTCGCCGTAGACAGGCAGATATTCGTACGCATTGCGCAACAGGAAGGGATTGTATCCGTCTTCAAAGACCGCAGGCAGTTCCGCCATCCAGACCGTGGCGCCATTCGCCGGTTTGGGAAACGAGTAGCCGGCGCTCGGGTGCAGTTCCGGTGTCCAGACATTGGCCCCGCTCACCACCACGCGCTCGCCGGGTGCCACCTCATAAGCAATCATGCGGTTCGGGCTGTCGCCGCCTCGCGCTGGTCGCACGCACTCGCGGTATGTCCCCGCGTGAACCACCACCTTCTCGCCCGGCTGCAGCACGCGCGCCGCGGCGCTGATGGTGCGGAACGGAGCCTCCGCGGTACCGGGATTCTCGTCGGATGCCGCGGGATGCTCCTGCGCGACGTGATAGACGCGGGCGTAGACAGTGGTGTCGTCCCAGAAGGCGAAGCGGTCGCCGGATGGCAATACGTCAAATGACATGATGGACTCCTTACTGTGCCCCTACCAACTCCCGAACCGCCGCCACCTTCGCTGTTTTCAAAATCGCCTGCACGTCGGCGGGGATGGTTTTCAAGCCGGCGAAGGCGGCGAAGGCGATGGCGGCGACGCGGCGGTCTTCCTCGGCGGCGATGCGCGTGGCCAGCGGCGCCAGCGTATTCGCCGGCAACGCGGCGAGCTTACCGTAGAGGCGAGTCTGGCGCTGGTGCACGCGGCCCATTTCGCGCCGAATCTTCGCCTTTTGCCGTCGCGTCGCCTCATGCTCGGCGCCGGGGTAGTCCGGGCTGTCGAGGAAGGACATCATGCGGATGAAGACGTAGCGGTTCTCCAGCAGCGCTTCAACCGCCGGCGCGGCAGCGGTGGGATCGCCGCAGCGCAGCGCGGAAATCACCGCTTCCTGGTAGAGCTCATCCTCCTTCGTCACTTCGCGCGGCTGGCTTTCCGGGTTCGACTTCTGCTTCCCGTAGGCGCGCACCGCACCTTTCAACAGCGGCAGCGCGGCGGCGTCGCCCAGGTTGCCCAGCCCCTCCAGCGCTCCCAGTTTGATGATGTAGGCGGCAAAGGCCGGGTCTTCGGTGACGGTCTCCTGCAATCCGCCTTCAAACATGTCATCCGGTCCGCCGGCGTCCGGATTTTTGAAAGCCTCCTCAAGCCGGGCGCGCGCGCCGGGGGCTTTGAGCTGCCCCAGCGTGCGCAGGCCCAGCGACTTCTTCGCCGAGGCCGCGCCTTCCAGCAGCAACTCCGCCGTGTTCGCGCAGTCGGCGGTCACGAACTCCCGCACGCCGTCCCATACCGCGTCGCCCAGGTCCACCGGCACGTCACCGTCCAGGATATTCACCGCTTTCAGCAGCATTTGCGCCGTCTCCGCGTTGCCGGGTACGCGCGCGTAGCGGGTGATGGTCGGCCCGTTTTTCTCGGCCTTCTTCACGCCGGGGCCCAGCAGGTCCACCTTCATCTTCGCCAGCAACTCCGGCGCGGGCGGCTGCGGCTTCGTGGCCGGTTGCGCCAGCCAGGCCAGCGTCTCCGCCATCAGTCCCGACCAGCCGCTCCATTCCCAGCAGGGCGTCTGCCCGGCTTTCGGTAGCCCTTGCACGCTGCCCAGGAAGACGGCTACGCGCCCCTTGCCGAAGGCGCCGGTCACCAGCATCGGTTTTCCGCCGGCGGTCAGCTGCACCGTGCTACCCGCTTTTGGCGTCACTTCATGATAGTAGTAGACGCGCGGGTTCTGCGCCCAGTTCAGTTTGCCGAAGCCTTTCAGCGCATCATTCGCCGGCGCCAGCACCAGGCCATCCGCCGCCGACTTCCGGTTGTCGCCAGCACCGATGGTGATCGGCAGCATCTCCTCAAAAGCGGTGCCCTTCTGGTTCGCGCGATAGGCGATGCGCCCGCCGAGGAAGAGCACGCTGCCCCCCGCTTCGACGAAGTGCTTGATCTGCGAGCGGCGCACCGGACCGAAGGTAGCGGCGTCAATGTCGGCGATGACCATCACGTGGTGGTCCATCAGCGCCTCGTAGGACTCCGGGTAGAAGCGCATAGTGCCGTGCTGATACCAGGTGTCGGTGACGCGGGTGCCGCCCAGCAGCGCGAAGGCGCGGTCGAGTCCATACTCGTGGTACCACAGCCCATGCGCGGCAAGGATGCTCAGCGGTTTCGGCGCGGGGAACACCCAGTCCGGCGGGGGCGTCACACCCTGCTTCTTCGCGATGACGTCATCCGGTTCCGGCGTCACCGCGGGCTTTGGCACGGCGGGTTTGGGGTCCGCCGGCAGCGCAATCTCGCGCGGGGTGGTAGACGGCAGTGGAGCGTTGGCGGTGTAGTCAATCACCACCACGTTCCAGAAGCGCACCTCCGGCACGGTTATGGTGACGGCGCCGCCCGCCGTCTTTGCATCCAGCGCCACATGGTGGGCGTCGGGAATGGGACAGAGCGACCACGCGCCGCTCACCGTCGCCCCCGCCGGCAGCTTGGCGGTGACGGGGAACTGCCGTAACACCGCCGGCGTCTTCAGCGCCAGGTTACTCAGCGTATTCGGCACCGCAGGGGCGTTCAGCAGGTGGATCACCAGTCGCTGGCGGTTGCCGCCCAGGTTCACCGTGCGCGCCAGCCACTGCCAGTCCATGAATTTCGCCGGCGCGCCGAAGGAGATGACCGCTTCCGGGTCTTTCAGCGGCCGCATTTTGTTGTTGTAGAGGTATTCCGAATAGCGCAGCGCGAAGCGCGGATATTGCCCGATGCCGCGCTCCATCACGCCGTAGTAGGGATGCGCGCCGGCGGCGAGCAGGCTGGAGCAGAGATAAATCTCGTCCAGCGGGGTGCCGCCGTAATCGAAGTTCTGCATTGGCACGTCGTAGCAGATGCCCAGGTGGCCGTCATGCGACCAGACGATGTCGCGGAACTTCGCCAGCGTCTCCTGATAGCGCGCGATGGGGGCTTTTCCCTTGCCGGCATGGCGCAGGCCTTCCTCCATCACCAGTTGCCCACCGCGGCACATCACGTCCAGGTTGTCGGCTTTCACATCGGTGGGTACCAGCGAGTTATAACCCCAGCCATACCCGGTGAGCTCGGCGTCTACGATCTTGCGCGTCTGGTCGGTGGCTTTCTTCACCCAGGGATCGCTGTAATAGGAGTCATAGCGCACGCCGTCCCAGCCGATTTCGCGGTGGCTGTTGATGAGTTCGCGGGCGTGGACCTTAATCGCCTCGTCGCTGTTGTCACGGTTGACATTCGTCACCGGCCACACGTGGATGGCGGGCACGCGTCCCATGAACTGCAGTTCCCAGTTTTCCAGCCAGTCGGTGGAGGTGCTGAACCAGTCATTGAACCAGTCGGGATGCTGGCGCATCATCTCGAAGGAATCGTAGCCATCGCCGCCCCACAGGTTGCTGTAGACGGTGCAGGCCATGCCGCGCTTGTGCCCGGCGTTGATGACGTTCGTGCCCTTCACCGAGCCGGGGTACGCCCCCTGCCCGCCGAAGAAGATGTCAATCTCCGGGTCGGGGGTGAAATTGCCGAACTCGTCCGGCGCCCAGAAGCCGCTTTCCAGCGCGGTGGAGCCGTTGTCCATGTGCCCCTGCATGAACGCCTCGGCGCGCGCCGGGTCAATGTAGTCGCGCGAGAACATCATGCCGGTGACGATGGCTGTCTCCCAGAAATTCTTCGTCACCCCGAAAGTGAAGCGCCCGCTCGCCGCCGGTCCGTTCCCCACCTGCACGCTCGCGCGCAGATCGGCGCCCCAGGAAAGGTCTTTCGTCTCGAACGGTCCCGTCCACGTCTTCGTCTCGCCGGGGGCCAGCGCGATTGTCGCCGTCGCCACCGGACGCGTGCCCGTCAGCCCATGGCCCAGTTCCACCGTCAGCGCCGCCTGCGCGGCCGCCGCGCCGGTGTTCTTCACGATCACGGTGGCGGTGCCCGTCTCGCCAGGCTTGTAGACGATCTTGTCCGCCGCGACCTTCGTCACCATTACCGGGGCGAGCGCTTCGATATGCACGCCGCAGGCCGCCAGGTGGAAGGGCAGTTTCCCCAGGTCCGCGAGCGCGATGGTGCCATCACGGTCAATCGGCGGCGCGTCCAGATCCATGTCGAAGTCATCCTTGGCGTCCGGGTCTTCCGCCGCGCGCCCGCGCAGCGCCTGCTCGTGGTAGAACTTCGCCCGCTCGCCGGTGAGCGCCCAGGCGATGCTGAGGTCGGCGGTCTGCCCGCCGGGCGCGGTGAAGTCGAGGGTGAGGTCGGTGAATTCGTCCGCTTTCGCGAAGTGCAGCATGGTGACGGCGCGGCTGGCGTCGTTGGCGGTGAGGGTGATGGCGATGGCGCTCAGGTCAATCGCGCCCAACGGTCCCAGCGCCAGCGGAAAGTGCGCCCGGTAGCGGCCGGCGGGCAGGTGGTCGGGACTGTTGGCGTGGAGCAGCGTGTCGGCGACGCCGTACTTCGTCTCCACCGCGTAACAGCGGCCCGTCGCCAGCGCCTGGCGCATCGCCGCCGCCGACTCCGTCGCCGACGCGACCAGCGGCGCGTCCACGCGCGCCGGCTCCGCCAGTGCCCATGCCGTCAGCAACAGCACGCACCACACTCCCACCATACGCATCGTCATCGGTTATCACCTCTCCCGTTTGCGAGTGCTCTTATCTTACGCGGCCTGTCGCTGTTCTCGCAAGGCCTATGAGGTATTAGACGTGCGAATGGTGGAACGGTTGTATCTCGATCAGGGAGGCAGGATGCGTTAGACGTTGGTATCCGACTTGATCGCGGCGACGGCGGTGGCGTCAATGATCTCATACACTTCTTCGGATGGCCGCAGCGCGCCACCGAAGAAGACGTGTGGCTTGCCGAGCGCGGAGGGATCGGAATAGGCCTTCAGCAGCGCCAGGTGGATCTGCGCCGTGCCGGTACGCGCCAGCACATCCGGCAGGTTGAAACGATCTATGCCGCCACCGGGGAGGATCTCGATGCGGCCGGCAGCGCGTTCGATGAGTTGCCGAATGAGCGTGGCACCATTATAGACGGTCTCTTCTTGACCGG
This sequence comes from Armatimonadota bacterium, assembly GCA_022708765.1. Lineage (GTDB taxonomy): Bacteria > Armatimonadota > Hebobacteria > CAIYQO01 > CAIYQO01 > JAKIYB01. Next base: position 19,684 of record JAKIYB010000008.1, read on the forward strand.
AAGTGAGGATGCGGGTGACGCCGAGGTCAATGAGTTGCTCCATCGCGACGAGGGGGTCGGGGGTGACATCGAAGGCGCGGTGGAAGACTACCGGGCGTTCGCCAGCATAGGCGATCAGGCGGCGGGTGCGCGGGAGGTTGATGGTACCATCGGCGTGCAACACCCCGAAGACCAGTCCGTCCGTGCCATGAGCGTTGGCTAACTCAGCATCACGTTCCATCACGGCAAATTCGGCGTCCGTGTAGCAAAATCCCCCACCGCGTGGGCGGATCATAGTCATGATGGGGATGGTCAGCCGACGTTTAGCTTCTATGAGTGTGCCCAGCGACGGTGTAAGCCCACCTTGCAACAGGCTGGAGTTCAGTTCGATGCGATCGGCACCGCCCGCCTGCGCCGCCAGCGCATCGTCGAGCGAGCCGCAACAGATTTCAATCAGAATCGCGGACATGGATACCTCCGGCATGCGTGTGACTGAGTTACGGAATATTCGCCAGTTCCCGCACGGCGGGTACCTTCGCCGCGCGCAGGATGGCCAGCACGTCCGGTGAGGGTTTACCGTTGGCGCCGAAGATGGCGAAGGCGATGGGGGCGACGCGGTGGTCTTCCTCGGCGGCGATGCGTTTGGCCAGCGCGGGCAGTACGGCCGACGGCAGGCTGTTCAACTTGGCGTGCAGGCGCGCGATGCGCCGGTAGACGCGGGGCAGTTCGCGGATGATGCGGCGTTTTTCGCGCCGGGTGGCCTCGTGCTCAGGGCCGGGGTAATCCGGGCCGTCGAGGAAGCTCATCATGCGGATGAAGACATAGCGGTTTTCCAGCAGCATATCCACGACCGGTGCGGCGGCGGATACGTCGCCGCAGCGCAGCGCGGAGAGCACCGCTTCGTGATACAGCTCATCCTCCGGCGTCACCTCCCGCGCGAGATTGGCGGGGTTGGTCATGACGCGCTGGTATTGCCGCACGGCGTTTTTCAGCAGCGGCAGCGCGGCGGGGTTGCCTAGGTTGCCCAGACCTTCCAGCGCACCGAGTCGGATGGTGACGGCGGCGACGGCCGGGTCTTCCGTGATAGTCTCCTGCATGCCGCCTTCGAGGTCGTCGTCCGGTCCACCGGCATCCGGGTTTTTAAACGCTTCTTCCAGCAGCGCGCGGGCGTCGGCGGTTTGCATCTGTCCCAGCGCGCGCAGGCCGAGGGATTTCTTCGCGGAGGCGGCGCCGGTCAGCAAATCGCGCGCGACGGCGTTCGCGGCGGCGGAGAGCGTCGGTCGCACGCTGTCCCACACGGTATCCGCCAGGTCGGGCGGTACGTCGCCATCGAGGATGGAGACGGCTTTGAGCAAGGTCAGCGTACTGTCGGTGCCGCCGGGGATGCGCGCGTAGCGGGTGATGGCTTTACCATGCGACTCCGCTTTCTTCACGCCGGGACCGAGTAGTTCGGCGCGCATTTTCGCCAGCAGCTCCGGCGAGGGCGGCCGCGGTTGCGTCGCCGGCTCAACAAGCCAGGAAATCGTGTTGGCGAGCAGCGCCGGCCAGTCTTCCCATTCCCAGCATGGCAGTTGCCCCGCGTCCGGCACGCCCATGACGCTGCCGGCGAAGACGGCTACGCGTCCCTTGCCATAGGTGCCGGTGATGAGCAGCGGCGTGCCGCCGGCGGTCACCAGCACCTTCGCGTCCGGCTTCGGGGTGAGCGCGTGATACCAGTATACACGGGGCATCTTCCCCCAGGCGAGGCCGCGCAGCGCGGCAGGGGCGTCTTTTCCGGCAGCCAGCGCCTCGCCGGCGGCGGCGTGGCGCGACACGACGGTCTCGTCAAAGAGCACCGGTGCCATCTCGGCGAAGGCGGTATGGCGGTAGTCCGCTCCGTAGGCGTATTTGCCGCCCAGGAAGAGCACCGCGCCGCCTTCCTCGACAAAGCGCCGCAGCATCGCCCGGCGCGCCGGTCCCCATGAACGGGCAGCGGTATTGCCCACCACCACCAGGTGGTTGCGCATGAATTCTTCATAAGAGTCGGGGAAGTAGCGCAGGTTCGTCGCGCTGTGCCAGGCATCCGCCTGCCACACCCCGCCCAGGCGGGCGTAGATGCGATCCATGCCGTAGGTGGGATACCAGAAGCCGCGCACGTTCAGTACCCTCAGCGGCCGCGGCGTGGGGAAGACCCAGTCCGCCGGGGGAACGATCCCCTGCTTCTTCGCAATGACATCATCCGGCTCCGGCACGACCGGGGGTTTCGGCTTCACGGGTTCTGGCTTGCGGAACTCACCCGTGGCGCGGGTGACTTTGGTGGGCAGGCCGTCCGGCGCGGTGAACTCCACCACCAGCACGTTCCAGATGCGCACTTCCTGCACGGTGACCACGGCGGCGCGGCCGTTCATCGTCACCGGCACGGCGCTGTGATGCGCGTCCGGGATGGGGGAGAGTGTCCAGGCGCCGGTGACCTTCGCGCCGGCCGGCAGCGTCAGCGTCACCGGCAGATTACGCAGCGGCGCAGGGAGTTTCAGTGCCAGGTTACGCTGGGTCATATCATCCGCCGGCGTGTTGAGTAAGTGAACGACCAGCCGGTGTTGATTCTCGCCCAGGTCACGGATTTTCGCCAGTTGCGGCCACGCCAGCAGCGTCGCCGTCGTCGGCAGGCTGATAACCGCCTCCGGCGCCGCCAGTTCGCGCAGGCGGTTGTCGTAGATGAACTCCGAGTAGCGCAGCGCGAAGCGAGGATACTGCCCGAGAGTGTTTTCGATGACGCCATAATACGGGTGCGCTCCGGCGGCCAGCAGGCTGGAACTCAAATAGAGCTCATCTACCACCGAGCCGCCGTAGGAAAGGGTGGCCATCGGGCGGTCGTAGCAGATGCCCAGGTGCCCACCATGCGCCCACACCTTGTCGCGGTATCCCGCCAGGGTGGTGAGGTAGCCCGTGATGGATGAGGGCGCCTTGCCCGCGCCGCGTAGCCCCTCTTCCATCACCAGCGCTCCGCCGCGGCACATAACATCCAGCGCCCGCGCAGTGACGTTCTTCGGCACGCTGGAGTTATACCCCCACAGGTAGTTCGGCTCGTCCTTCTCCACGAGCCGGCGCACGGTTTCTGTACAATTGATGTTCCACTCGCCTTCGGCGTCATACGAGTCATACCGCACGCCGTCCCAACCGATTTCTCGTTTGGTATTCACCAACTCGCGGGCATGGACGGGCATGGTGAGGGCTTCCATGCCTCCGCCGTTATTGCAGACATACGGCCAGCAGGCCATCTGCAGCTTGCCGGCAAACATCAAGTCCCAGTTCTCCAGCATGTCGGAGTAGGTGGCGCTGCCGCCGGCGATCCAGTCAGGGTGCTGGCGAATCATCTCCCAGCCGTCATACCCGTCGCCGCCCCAGAGATTGGCATACACGGTGCAGGCCATGCCGCGCTTATGCCCGGCGGCGATGACGTTCTTCGTCCCTTTTACCGAGCCGGGGTAGCAGTGCTGCCCGCCGAAGAAGATATCGCGGACGGGGTCGGGGGTGAAGTCGCCGAACTCATCCGGCGCCCAGAAGCCGCTCTCCAGTCCGGTGAAGCCGTTGTCCATGTGGCGCTGCATGAAGGCTTCGGCGCGCGCCGGATCAATGTAATCGCGTGAGAACATCATGCCGCTGACCAGCGCCACCTCCCAGGGATTGTTCGTGACGCCGCAGGCGAAGCGTTTCGTGGCGGCTGGGCTGTTCCCCACCTGCACGCTCGCGCGCAGGTCAACGCCCCAGT
>JAKIYB010000090.1 GCA_022708765.1 Armatimonadota bacterium
GCGGGCTACTATGACAGCGTGAATTTCGCCCGCCGCTGCACCGCGCGGACACTGTTCAGCGTTGGCTTCTTCGATACCGTCTCCCCGCCGACCAGCGTGTATGCCGCCTATAATCAACTGCCGGGTAAAAAAGACATCCTGCGGGAGTGGACGCTGGGACATGAGTGTTCGCCGGAGTTCGAGCAAGCCTTTCTGAAAGCCGTCTTTCCAGCGACGAAATGACCGCCGGCAACCTGGTGACGGAACGCTTGACATGCAAAAATAGGCGAGGATATAGTACGAGCAATGTCATGGGGGGTATCATTCGTGAGGAGTCCGCGCACGGGATGGGCAACGCCGCGTTGCCTGTGGGTGTGTCTGCTGATCTGTGGATGTCTGTGCGCCGCGCAGGCGGCGGACCCGCCGAACGCCGCGCTGAAACCGCTGGAACCGGTAGACGGGAAAGTGGGCATCTTTGATTTGCCCGCTATTCGCGCGGTGCCGATGGATGTCGAGATTGTTAAGAAGACGGTTGAAGACGGCATCGCCATCGAGGAAATCCGCTTCACCAGCCGTCCCGGGGTGCGAGCGCTGATGATTCTGACCTACGCTCCCGGCAAATTCAAGCGCCCGGTTAGCCTGAACGTACGCAATTACGGCGTTGCCACGCTGAAGCTGGAAGCGAAAAACACATTCGTCGGCGTCTCCGTCTGCCCCACCTCGGGTAACAGCGATCCCACGAAAAGACTCACCGTCGGCGGGCCACCGTTCAACCAGTTCTACACCGACGACCCCGAACAGAGCTGGTATTACCATCACGTGGTGGCGCTGTTGCGCGCCATTGACTACATCTGCACCCGCCCGGAAGCCGACCCGAAGAACATCATGGTGCAGGGGTATTCCACCAGCGGCTACGTCGTCAACCTGCTGCATGCCATTGACAGCCGCCCGGTGTGCTACTACACCTGGCACGGCACCGGGCACTACACGGACCCCCAGGGGATGTCCGGGGGCAAGTCCGGCATCATTACGCGCAAACAGTATGAGATGTATGGGCCGGCCGCCTACGCGAAATACGGCTCCTCGCCGCTGTATATCGCCAACGCGCTGAACGATTACTACGCGGTCTTTGACGGGCTGCTGGAGATATACAGCAACCTGCGCTGTCCCAAAGGCCTGGCGCTGGCGCCGAATCGCGGCCACAAGGAAACGAGCCGCAACGAGCTGCGCAGCGCGCCGGTATGGTGCGCCCGCTGGCAGTTCAATGGCCCGACGCTGCCGGTGGTGCATGACGGCACCGTCTCCGTGAAGGAGGGGCAATTTATCTACCAGTTCACCGTCACCTCCTCCGAACAGCCGAAATACGCGGACGTGTTCTACAGTTACGGTGAGCCCGGCCGCTGGGTCGGCCGTACCTGGCATCGCGGCGCGGCAACAAAGGTCGCGCACGGCATCTACGCCCTGGCCATTCCCATCTACGATCCCGCCGTTCCCCTCTACGCGGCAGCACAGATCGAGACGAATACTATCGGGGTGATGGCGAATATCCCGCAATACTTCGAACCCGTGAAACTCGGCATTTCCAGAGCCAATGCCGTCTATCCCCACATGCTGCATGACTTTGAAGAGGTGAACGACCTGTATATTCCCGTCGGCACGGCACGATACGACGCCGACGCGCCGCAGGGAAAATTCGCCGCGGCTATCACGCCCTTCGCGGACGGCACCGTACAGCTCGTTAATGTCGAGCCGTTCCTCTGGAAAGGCGCGAAGGAACTGCGCTTCTATCTGAAAGGCGACGGAAAACCGGGTCCGGTTGACCTCTACGTCACCAATGACCGCAACTACTGGGATTTTCCGAAAATCACGCTGGTACAACCGGAGGAGCCCTTCGCGGAAGGTTGGCACGAATACGCGGTGCCGTTGGATGCCATCGCCAATCTGTCCGAGATGACGACACTGGTCTTCACGGCGCAGTACCGACAGGTGATATACATTGACGCGGTGCGCTGGCAGTAACAGAGTCGGTTCACGTCTCAACGCGGCAGGCAGGGCCTGGCGCGGTGCATTCCTGTTGCTGCTCGCGCTCCTGCTATCCAGCCCGCCCGGCGCGACAGAGGAGCCGCGCGTGCCGGAACTGCCGCTGTGCCTGGTACTGGCCCCCAGCCGCCAGCCATACACGCAAGTGCAGGACGCCTTCCGCGTGATGGGGTATGAGACGCGGGCATGCCGCTCCTTCGCCGAGGTGGAGCAGTTCCGGCGCCCACGCACGCTGCTGGTGGTGCCCGGCGCTGAATCGCAGAACCTAAATACCACGCAGGTAGGGTGGCTCTGCGAGCGGGTGAAGGGCGGCCTGCCGGTGCTGGTGGATGGCCGTTCCGCTTTCAACATGGCGCTGGGAATTACCTATATCCTCACGCCACTCACCGTTACAGCATATCGTTGCCCGGCCATCACCCCGGAACCGGTGCGCCTGCCCGCGCCGATGAGCGTGCCCCGCATCCATCCACGCTTCACCGCGACGAAGCACGCGCTGGCGGTAGAAGAACACGCGCCGCTCATTGTATCGGAAAAATTCGGCGCCGGCGCTTTCGTTTATACGGCGCTACCGCTGACCCCCCCGCAGCCAGAGCTAGATGCCACCCTGCCCTTCCTCGTTCACACCGTGCGGGACGCGCTGGGAGTGAAGCCGAACCTCGAAGCGCAAGTCACACATTACTATCTGGACTGGGGCTTTCACTTCGGCATGGATCCCGAACAGTTCGCCCGGCAACTCGCGGCGGACCGCGTGAATCTGGTCTACTTAAGCGCCTGGTACGAGCACGACGCCTACACCGCCTTCGTGCGCGGCTTCATCCCCGCCGCCCATCGCCGCGGCATTCTAGTCTACTGCTGGTTCGAATTCCCATGGTCAGCGAAAAGTTCTGGTTCGCGCATCCCGAGTGGCGGGAAATTACCGCCACCGGCGTGGACGCACACCTGGACTGGCGTCGCCTGATGGCACTCACCGAACCCGACTGTCTGCAGGCTGTCTGCGACCTGATGCGCGCGCAATTGGCCATGGCGGACTGGGACGGCGTGAATCTCGCGGAGTTGTACTTTGAATCGCCGCGCAGCGCGACGGAAGCGCCGGAGATGTTCACTCCCATGCACCCGTCGTTCCGCAAGGCGTTCCAAGCGCGATATCAGGTAGACCCACTGGCAATCCTGCAGCCGGACAGCGAGGTGAACTGGCGCAAGCGCCCGGGACTCCTGGAGCGCCTGCTGGCGTTTCGCATCGAGACCCTCACCGGCATCACCGAGACGCTGCTGCGCCAGTTGGCGGCGATCCAGGCTGAGCAACCGGACCTGGGTATGATGGTAACGACCATGGATACCCGGCTGGATCCAGTCATGCGCGAACGGCTGGGCCTGGATATCGAGCAACTGCTCGCGCTTCGCCGCGTGCTACCTTTCGCTCTGCAGGTCGAAGACCCCTACACGACCTGGCACCAGGGAGCGGCACGCTACGCGACGATGGGGGCGTGGCATCGCGAGCGGCTAGGGACCCAGACGCCGCTGATCCTTAACCTGAACGTGGTGGACCGCTGGAACGGGGCGCCGCTGAAGCGCGTGTCGGGGCTGGAACTGTGCAGTTGGGTGCGGATGGCGGCCAGCGAGGCGTCGGCTGTTTCGGTGTATGCGTATAACACACTGCTGCCGGCCGACCGCGCGCTGCTGCCGGAGGTGGTCGCCAGCCAGGTGAACTGGCGCACGGTAAATGGGCAGCGCCAGTATACCTCGCCATGGCCGCTGGTCTGGTATACGGATATGCAGGCGGCGACACCGGTGGTGGACGGCCAGCCCTGGGCGGCCTACGATTCCACCCGGGTGCTGCTGCCAGCCGGCACGCATACCGTAGCGCTGCGACCGGAGGAGAAGAATGCGTTGCGCGTGACCGCCTGCAGCGGCGTATTGCGCCAGGCGGAGTATCGCCAGCAACGCGTGGCGGTGACATACAGCGCGTCCTCGCGTTGTTACCTCTCCCTTTCCTGGCTGCCGTCGGGCATCCAGGTCAATGGACAGCCACTGCCGCTGGTGAACGCCGGCACGCCGGATGCGCCAGTCATCGCGCTGCCCACTGGAGCGCACACCGTGCTGCTCGACCCGCCCTGACGGCGGTTACAGCCGCGTCACCTCCAGCAAATAGAGCAGGTCAAAGTTCTCCGGCAGTTCATCAACCGTGAACTGGCGATCCAGGTCCGGGTGATCCTTGAACGACTCCAGCACCAGGCGATACCTCTGCCCCACCTTCTGCTCCGCAACCGCGGTGGGCTTGCTGGCAAGGATGCCCCAGCGAGCTACGCGAAGATGTTCACCAGGAACCACGCCGGCTTTCGCGCCGGTCACCACCTCACGCACTACGTATTCCTGGGTGACCAGCGCGTGCCGGTAGGGCAGGATGCTCTCCGGGGTGGGCACGGCGGTAAAGGCCACCAATTCCGCCATCACGATCACCTGCTTCGTCTCCACGACGACAGGGACGCGCTGTGCGAGTCGTGCAACAGATGCGGCGGCCGCCAGCTTCGCTTCTTCCGCCGTCAGCGCCCGCGTGTAGAGCGCCACCCCCTCCAGCGTACCTAGCGGCGCGAGCGCCTCGCCGACGGGCGTGCCCAACGCCAGTGCGTCGCCAGCCCAGGGAGAGACGCCTGCGGGACGCGGCGCGGCAAGCGTTTGCTGCCCATTGACGTAACACGTAACCTGAGCTTTGTCCACGCTGATGAGCAGGTGGAGCGGATCCGCTTTCGTGATGGTATGACAGGTGAACGTGGCAAGCCCATCTTGGCCCGGCATTTCCCAGCATACCTGCGGACCGGCACGGCGCAACATCATGCGCTCGCCCAGGCGAACGAGCCGGACATCCACCGGCGCCGTCGTCGGCGTATACAGGCATTCCAGCGTAAATTGGTTGCGCCAGCGGCAGGCACGCAGCGCCGCCCGCCCGTCGGCGGCGGTCGCTTCGCCAGCCGACAGTTGCAGCCGACCATCCGCGTCAAAGAGCGTGTCACCCGCGCCCCGCAACCGCGCCGGTACGGCTTTTGCCACTGACGTCGTCTTCGCCGGCAGCAGCGATTGCTGATTTTCCCACACCCATACCAGCCTGTCACGGCTGGCGGGCCACACCGCGGGTTGCAGCGGGAAGGTTCGCGCGGCCTCGGAGTCAGGCGCCAGCCCGGTGATGCTCAACGATGCCGGCCTGGTAAGCGGCGCCGACAGCGTAAGCAGCAGTCGGTCACGCTGGCGCGACAGCTTCCACGTTTTCACCGTCACGTCCGGTTGATCCAGCGTAAAGACGGGACGCGTAAGCGACAGCGACTTGGCGCTGACGAGCAGCGCGTGGGTGGCGTCAATCATCGCCGCGCGTGCCGACGGTTCATCGGCGAATGCCGGCCCGGAAAACAGCCCGAGCAGCGCCAACAGGAGCACTGTGGAGGTCAGGATTTTCATCATCGTTCCTTCATCCGAACGCATCGCCCTATTGCCAGCGGATGGCATCTATCAACAGCGTGCGCCCGCCCATCTCGAAGAACATGGAATCCACCTGCTGCAGATTCACCACCGTATCGAGCGGGATGGTGTATTCTTTCCAGGTCGCCGGAAACACCTCACCCTCACCGACCAGCGTGATCTGCGTGTAGTTCTTTCGCTCGTGATCCAACCAGTAGGAGGTGTCGTTGACCAGGTAGACATTCACCGGACCGGGTTTCCCGTCGCCTTTCAGGTAGAAACGCAACTCTTTCGGATTTGTCCAGAGAAATGCCTCCAGATTGAGCATGTGGACGGTTCCGTCATGGAACGGTTTGATGGCGGCAGCCTTCTTCCCCTGCGGCGCATCGGCGATGAAGGCTGGCGTGCCCGCCGGGATATACAGGTCGCTGCCGTCCTCAAAGTCCATCAGCATTTTCGGATATGGGGTTTTTCGGGTGATCCCCAGCTTCGCCGGGTCTATAAATTTCGGCGTATTGGCGGTGCCGCCGTATTCCGCGGTTTCGACCTGCGCCAGCGCGTACAGGGGCACGGCGGGATCATACACCGGGATGGCGCATTCGTATTGCGCCCCGCGTTTCACCGCCGGCGCGCGATGCCAGGTACGTCCGGTCCAATGGCCCGGCTGTCCGTAGCTATACAGCACCTCTGTCTGCAGGATCTTCTGGGTGGCGGTGACGGCGAAGCTGTAGACGAGTTTGCCCTCCCGCACGGTGGCAACGCCCTCGGTCACCTTCGGCGGGGGCGGTCCCCCACCCTGCCAGTGGAACGCCCAACTGCCGGAGCCGCGGAACTCGTCGCGGCTGGTGTTGGCATGGTAGCGGTTCGGCGCCACGGAGAGCAGCTTGGGGCAGCGCAGCGAGGTATACATGCTAATCAGACCATCCAGCGTGGCGAAGTAGTCGGTCAAGGCTACCGCCATGTAGATGGGCTGCGTGCCGTATTTCGCGTAGGCCGACGGGGCATACATCTCGTAATACTGCCGGCTGCCGAGTAACGACGGCTTATCGCCGGACATGCCCTGCACGTCAGCATAGTAACCGGTGCCGTGCCAACTGACGTAAGCGCACGGCCGGTTGTCAATCCCATGCAGCAATGCGGTAATATAGCCCGCCCAGGAGTAGCCCATCACCACCACGCGCTTCATATCCGTTTCCGGACGCGACGCCATGTAGTCGAGCGCGCGGGTGAGGGCGACGACGTGATGATATACCCAGCTCTGCGCCGGGTCGTCGGTGAAGTTCTGATTGAAGGGCGCACCGCCCAGCGATTCTTTCTTCGCGGGATCGGTGTTGGCGTTCGGCGCGCAGATCGAGAAGCCGACGAAACCGTTCTTCGCGTCGGATTTCCGTGACTCGGCGCCGACATAGCGGACCAGCAACGTTGCCGGCAGCTTCTTGCCGCCTTTCGGATAACTGTAATACCCAAAAACGCGCACGCCGGGGACGCTGGTAAAGCGCACTTCTTCCGTGATGATGTTGCCTTCTTCCGTGCGCTTGAGGATCTCCGGCGCCAGCGGCGTGGCATGAATGGCGGGCAGATTGAAGATGCCGATCTTCCCCCCCGCCCGGCGCCGCCTGCGCGGACGCGCGGGAGGCACCGATGGATGCAAAGAGACCGCAGAGGAAGAGGGCCGCCATCATCCGGCGGAGCATGGCTGTGCCGCGCATAATGCTTCCTTTCACTCGTGATGCCGGCGAAGGCCTGCCTCACGTGGGAGGGCACGCGCCGGATACGGTAATCTTACCACGCGATCCGAACGGCGTAAACGTCTACTATCGCGCTTATCTTACCCACCGGTTTTGCGCGCGGATTCCAGCGCGGCGCGATAGTTGGGCGAGGATAGATAGGCAAGGCCGGGATGCTGGCGCCCGTTTCCCGCCCCGCGGCCGCTGCCGCCGGTCCGGGTGTCCAGCGCCGTTGCCGCCTGTTGATAGTCAAAGCCATCCAGCGTCTGCGTCGGCAGCCGTGCGCCCAGGCTGCGCTCGATGACGCGGACGATATCATAATCCTCGGTCGTCACCAGCGTAAACGCGTCGCCGGTCCGTTCGGCGCGCCCCGTGCGGCCAATGCGGTGGATGTAGGTGTCGGCATTCTCCGGGATGTCATAATTGATCACATGCGATACGCTGGACACGTCAATGCCGCGCGCGGCGATGTCCGTGGCAACGAGATACGAGACCGTGCCGGCGCGGAAGGCATCCAGTGCGCGCTGGCGTTCCTTCTGCGTGCGATCGGCATGCAGCACGCCCACCGCGTAGCCGGCGCGCTTCAGCGCGGCGGTGACCTTGTCGGCACGATGCTTCGTGCGGGTAAAGATCAGCACCGAATCCGCGGAGATACGTCGCAACAGCGCCAGCAGCAGCGCCATCTTCAAATGCGCGGGTACCGGATAAACGGTATGCTCAATGGTGGACGCCGGCGCTACCGTGCCCACCGCCACCCGCGCGGGGTCACGTAGGATCTGCGCGACGAAGCGGTCGAGTTCGGGATCGAAGGTGGCAGCGAAAAGCATCGTCTGCCGTGTTACCGGCACCTGGCTGACGATGCGCCGGATATCGGGCAAAAAGCCCATGTCCAGCATGCGGTCGGCCTCGTCCAGCACCAGACAATCCAGCGCATGAAAATCTACATATCCGCGCTGCATATGGTCCAGCAGGCGGCCGGGGCAGGCGACGATGATCTCGGCGCCGTCGCGCAACGCACGCTCCTGCGGGGCCATGCCCACGCCGCCGTAGACGGTAGCGGAGCGCAGTTTCGTAAACCGGGCAAGCAGGCGGATTGCCTCGTGGACCTGTTCGGCCAACTCGCGGGTGGGCAGCAGGATGAGCGCGCGGGTCTGCTTGCCCGTGACGGGTTTGGTCAGCAGGCGCTGCAGCAACGGCAGTACGAAGGCCGCGGTTTTACCTGTGCCCGTCTGCGCGGTGCCGAGGAGGTCGCCGCCGGCCAGCGCGACGGGAATCGCCGCCGCCTGAATCGGCGTGGGGGTCTGGAAGCCGGCGGCGGCAATGGCGCGCTGCAAGCGGTCATCCAGCGGGAACTGTGTAAATGTCATGGTATCCTGTTTGGCGCTGGCCAGCGATGCGCAGGGCATCGGCATCCGGTCTGGCGGGCAAACCTTTTCACGCGGCGCATCCGTCCGGCCGCGTGCCGGAAGGGACAGGGCGTCACGCGCGGTCGTCGGGGGCGCAAGCCGCGGTGAGATCGGAAACCCGAGCCGGCACGGCGCGCGGCTTCCGATGTGTGGACCGCCATCGGGGCGAGATCTGGGGAGTCTGCGCCACCGAGGGCGCATACGAACGGAGCCAAATCAGGCAGGACGTTGTCGGTCGAATCAACTATCTTTATCGCAGTCACTATATCAGAAACCGCGCGAGGATGCAACTCGCATACTTCGGAGGGGATCCGCATGCCCTACAGCCCCTCGCGCGGGCCATCGCGCGATCCGCTGTTGCCATCGCCGCATCGGGTGTATAATAGACGCGGAGGACAGCCATGACCGCGCTGCCGAATAATTTTGTCTCGCTGGAAGACTACTTCCGGCTTGAAGAAACCAGTGACATCAAGCACGAGTATTTCGCCGGCGTCATTTACGATATGACCGGCGCGAGCTTTGCGCACAATGCCATTGTGATGAATCTCTCGGGACAACTGTATCAGCAATTGCGCGGGAAGCCTTGCCGCCCGTTTGCGATTGACCTGCGCGTCAAAATCGAAACGACGTTCCTCTACACCTATCCCGATATTATGGTCATCTGCGGGCAACCGCAATTCGTCGAGGGGCGCAACGACACCGTGACGAACCCCACCGTCATCATCGAAGTGCTCTCCCCCAGTACCGAGGCGTATGACCGCGGGAAGAAGTTCCAGCACTACCGCACGATTGAGTCGCTACAGGAATACCTGCTCGTTGCGCAGGATGCCGTGCATGTAGAACGCTACACGCGCCAACCCGCCGGTGAATGGCTGCTGCGGGAGTTCAACACCCTCGAGGAGGACGTGCCCCTGGCCGCGATTGACTGCGTGTTGCCGCTGGCGGCGGTGTATGAGGGGGTGACGTTCGAGGAAGAAGATACAGCGACGAGTGGCGAGTGATTGCCGGGGTGCGCCGTGATGCGGGCATTGAAATACCCCCTGCAAGGCCATTCGGCCAGGCATCCACCTGCGTGGACGCATCGGCTTGCCTATTTCATCGCCAGCAGATAGATCGCCGTGGCGATCAGCGTGCCCGCGCCGGCACAGCCCAACGCCATCCAACGCAGGCGCGAGAAACACAGTGATGACGAGCAGGTACGACAGCTCAACACCGAGTAGCTCGGACCATGTTGACCGCTTCCCGCGCTCATCACTCTCGGTAGACATTCTGCCCTCCCTGCGCCATCACCGGTCGCGTCCTACTGCACTTCCCCCTGGGTGATATTCATGAACAGGTCTTCCAGGTCGAGACGGGATTCGGCGCAGCTTTCGACGCGGAGGCCGGCGGTGATGAGCGCGGAGAGAAGCTGGTGCTGTTCGGCCAGCGCGTGATCGAACGCGACGCGCAGTAACTCGCCATCCTGCTGTACCTCCTGGACGCCGGGCACCGCCTGCAAGACGGCGGTGGCCTTCTCCATATCGTCGCCCTTGGCGAGGCGGATTTCCAGCCCCTGGCCGCCGTTGATTTGCTGCATGATCTCCTCCACCCCGCCGAAGAGGAGCAGGTTGCCTTTCTCGATGATGCCGATTTTATTGCAGAAGTCGGCCAGCTCGGGCAGGATGTGCGAAGAGACGAGGATGGTCTTGCCCATGTTGCGCAGTTCTTTCAGCAGCTCACGCAGTTCCACGCGGGCGCGCGGATCGAGGCCGGAGGCCGGCTCATCGAGCAGCAGCAGCTTGGGGTCGTGTACCAGCGTCTTCGCCAGGCAGAGGCGCTGCTTCATCCCGCGCGACAGTTCCTCCACGTAAGCGTCCTTCTTCACCATCAGGTCGGTGAGTTCCAGCACGTCGTCAATGATCTGCGCGCGCTCGCTGCGCGGGATTTTATAGGCGGCGGCGAAGAAGTCGAGATATTCCCACACTTTCACGTCGTCATACACACCGAAGAAGTCCGGCATGTAGCCGACGATGGAGCGCACTTCCTCCGGAAAGCGGGTGACGTCAATGCCGTCCACATACGCGGCGCCCGCGGTGGGGGTGAGCAGCGTGGCGAGCATGCGGATGGTGGTCGTCTTCCCCGCCCCGTTCGGCCCGATGAAACCAAAGATGTCGCCGGGCTCCAGGTGCAGCGACAGGTCGTTTACGGCGACGAGTGACTTGTATTCCTTCCTGAGATTGTCAATGACGAGCATAGGTCCTCCCTGGCACACGTGGGTATCTGCTATTCACATTTCGACTGATGGGCGGTAAATCCTTTAACCGGTTTTCACCCGCGTCGCCGCCTTCAACTCCCGCACAAACCCTTCTACAGCGCCGGCCAGGTCGCCGTCCGCGTTATCGGTGATGACTTTCACCAGCGCGCTGCCGACGATGGCGCCGTCGGCGTGGGCGCACACTTCGGCTACCTGGGCGGGGGTAGAGATGCCGAAGCCGACGGCCACCGGCTTGTCGGTGAAGGACTTGATGCGATCAATGAGCGTAAAAAGGTCTGGCGGCAGTTCCCGCTGGGCGCCGGTGACTCCCAGACGCGAGACGCAGTAGATGAAGCCGCTGCCCTCCCGGGCAACGAGGCGGATGCGGCTCTCCGGGCTGGTGGGCGCCAGCAGGAAAATGGTGTCCAGCCCCGCCGGACGCGCCGCCGCCAGCCACTCGCCCGCCTCTTCCGGCGGCAGGTCGCTGATGAGCAGGCCGTCCACGCCGGCGGCCTGTGCTTCCGCGCAGACGCGTTCGATGCCGTATTGCAGGATGGGGTTCCAGTAGGTCATCAGCAGCAGCGGCGTGTCGTATTCCTGGCGAAAGGCGCG
>JAKIYB010000091.1:0-254 GCA_022708765.1 Armatimonadota bacterium
TGCATCGCCGCGCACCAGGCGCCCGGCCAGTCGGCGGAAACGAGCGGTTTGGGGAAGACGTGGACCGGATGGCAGGCGTAGTTGAGGAGGGTGGCGACGGGTTGCAGATCGTCGCCGCGCAGGCAGAGCACGCCCACTTCCGGATCCATCGGCCCCTCGATGCAGAGGATATCCGTCGGGCCCAGCGTGCCGCCTTGCCAGCCTTTCCACGGCATGCCGATGCCGCCGTCGCGCAGCACGGCCCGGCGATTATA
>JAKIYB010000091.1:331-11439 GCA_022708765.1 Armatimonadota bacterium
TGCCCCAGCGCATCGAGGGCGCGCTCGATGACCAGTTCGTCGTAGGCGGGATCGCCGCCGCGAATCCAGGCGTATTCCTCCGGGATGTCGGGGAACTCGTCATCCAGCATAAAGTGCCCCAGGCCGGGCGCGGTGTGTGTCTGGGTGGCGTGAATCATCAGCGCGTCGGGCGTGATGCCGTACCGTTCGGCGGCCAGCGCGCGAATGCGCTCGCACGGCGGCTTCGACACGATGCACAGGTCGAGTGCAAGGATCGCCATCGCGCGCTCCCCGTCGCGTAGCGCCACCGCGCGCGCAAAGAGGGGATCCAGCACCAGCTTCGCCGGCCGGTACCGTCCGATATCGCCGGCAAGCTGCACCCCCGCGGCGGGGGTGATGTCGGTTTGCGCGGCGCCGGCAAGAAGGATGGTCATGATTCATACTCCGTATCAGGAAATCGGTGACGGTGAAGGCAGAGTTTGGTTGTTCAGTTATTACTCTCAAGACGTTTCAAAGTCTTACGGAGAAATTCGCTGCGAATGGCATCGCGGGTAGAATAACCGGGCATCTCAACGGCACAGCGCAGATCGCTCGCAAACATAGCTCCGAGCTCAATGCCATTCGGCGTCTCCCCCATGTCGAGTATAAAGCGATACGGTTTACCGTTCGTCGGAGTGATGGTGTGAGAGATAAGTTGTTGGTTCCGTTGGCCGTCAATCACGAGTGGTTCAATCGCCAGCGCACGGTCGTTCCCGGACAAATCATACACCGTGGTGAAAAGCGCCGTTTTCCCAGTTTGCCGGCGCAACAGGAACGGCACTTTGTCATTCAGGTTGTAGCCGATGCCTTCACCGGTGATGTGGGTTGTTCTGTCCGCATCGAGGCAGTAGGCGCGATAAGGTTTGCCATTCGGCGGAGTGAAGGTGAAGACTGACGCTTTTTCGCCTTTGCCGTCCGCCAGCTTTGCCAGATGCTGGTAGCCGGCTTTGTCGTCCAGGGGTTTTTTGCGGTCAGACAACTTCACAGGTGTTGTGATAGCGCCGCGGCCATGCATGAACCAGTCAAACTGTGCTTGTTTATCGCCTTCGACGGCGAAGACATCCACCAGCAGGTCGTCGGCGAGAATGAGAAAGCGTTTGAGGGTGTAACCGGGATAGGCGCCTTTGCTGATGGCGAAGGCGGCGGTGTAGCCGGGGGTGGTATCGAAGTGGAGGAGCTTGCCGGTATCCGGTTGCTGGTTCTTCCCGTCAATCACCACCGTGTTGTGCGCCACCGTGGTACGCGCCCAGGTTTCGTATTCGGGGATGCTGTAGGTGAGGCGGCCTGGGTCGAGGAGCCATTCCTGGCCCTGGGCGTAGACGACGATATTGAGCTTGTCGGGGTGGCCGTGGTGGTCGCCGTGCTGGCCGTAGTCCATCATCACGCAGATGGGATTCTCCGGCGTGCCGCCGCGGAGGACGGCGATGCCCAGGCCGGCGAGGTTGGCGCTCTTGAGTTCCGGCTTCTGCGCGCCCTCCACCGGGATGTCGGCGTAGAGGGCGAGGAGCGGGTCGTTGAAGTAGCCGTAGCCCCAGCGAAAGACGTCCTTCCAGCCGTCGAGGCTGGCGGGATCGCTGTCGTTGATAACGGGGAACTGGCCGTTAGGGTAGGCGAGGTTGAGCGGTCCGGTCCACATGCTCTTCAGGCGGGCGTCATCGGCGAGGGTGATGCCGACGCGTTTGAGGGCGTCCAGGTGCTCCATCACCGCCTGCATGGCGTAGCGCTGGTAGGCCATCGTACCTTCGTACCAGAGGCCGTCGTCGGTGACGGATGCCTTGAGCTGCCAGCGCAGGCCGACGGGGCCGTCCACGCTGTCGCGAATGAGCGCCTCATCGCCGATGGCGACACCGACGGCGGCATAGGCGGCGTTGAACCAGGTCTGGTGGTTGTTCTTCGAGCCGACGAAGCTCTGCAGGCGGCGGATTTCGCCCACCGGGTCGCCGAGGGCGCCCTTCTCGATGACCGCGCGGTCGGCTACGGGGATGGCGTTCGCGACAAGGTCATAAGCTCGGGCAAGGCGGATCGCGGCGTATGCCTCATCGAGTTGCTGGGCATAGCGGCGCCCGCCGACGACAGCCAGCACGCCTCTGCGGCCCCAGCGATCGTGACGCGTCCAGGTAGGGTAAAGGCGAGCGAGCTTCAGAAGCACGCCTTTGACCGCATCGGCATACTTCTGCTCACCGGTGAGGGCGTAGGCGGTGCCCAGCGTGATGCAGTGCTCGTTGAGTTGGTCGTTGAGCTGGGTTCGGTATGCGGCCCGGGTGCGCTCGTCAGTGTAGACTGCCGCGCATTTCGGGCAGACATGCTTCTCCAGCGTCTCCGGTCGCAGGCGGGTTCCGTCTTTCGGGCAGGCGTAGTAGAAGATCCAGTCGCCTTCCTGCTCGGGGACGGTCAACCCCTGTGCCAGCAGCGCGTCGGCACGGGTGATGACGCTTTTCAGCTCCCCCTGGCGGGCGGGGTCGGCTTTCCAGGCGGCGATCTCCTCGGCGGTATAGAGGAAGCGCGGGTGGGCGGGAAAGATGATGGACTCGGCGGCGTCGGCCAGCACCACCAGAAGCAGTCCAAGGAGCGCAAGGTATCGCATGGTAGTCTCCCTGCCCAAGCGTAGCGGATTTTGCGGGCCGGCGCAAGGCCGGTGGCTGATTTTTCAGGGCGCTCATCGCGCTGGTGGTGGCGTTTTCCACCTGGAGTTTTGAGCCGGCGTCACTCCGCGCTCCTGCGTGGCACGCTGGCAATGTTCGGGTGAGTGAGGGGAGGCGCAAACACCCCGCGGCCCGAACGGACCGCGGGGTGCGGGGTTGTTATTTGACCGCGGCTTCTTCGGGCAACTGCAGTTTGAGGCGGAGGAGTTCTTCTTCTGCGTCTTTCGTCCAGTATTTGCCCTCGCGGAGTCTGGCGGCGACGGTGGGGAGGGTGGCGGCGAGATCGCCCAGTCGAGTGAGCGGCAGGTCCTCGATCTGCTGGTAGATGACGATCTTGCCGGGGATGGCCTGCGCCTTTACCAGTTCCAACCCTTCCAGTACGGCGTTGAGCCCGCCGATGGCGGCCACCGCGTTGGCGGTCAGCAACTCGCCGGTTTCCGCCAGGCGCAGCGTCTCGCGCATGTCTTCGATTTTCGAGCCGGAGCTACCAACCCAGCGCACGTTGCGCAGGTAGATATCTTCGAGTTTCAGTGGCACCTGGGTGCCGCGGGCGACGCCGGCGAAGATGTTCAGCAAGCCGCCGTAGCCGCAGCGCAGGGCCGCCTGCTCGACCAGTACGGGCACGGGTACCAGCGCCACCACGTCGTCGAAGCCGCAGCCGCTGGAAAGCTCGCAGAGCTCCCGCTCGAAGGCCTCGGGGGTGAAGTCGTTCGGATTCAGCACCACCAGCGTACGGCCATTGGCCTCCGCCACGGGGATAAAGCGCTCACGCAACTCCTGCAGGCGATCGGGGCTTATATCGGTGGCGATGATGAGCGAGGGACCATCTTTCATTTCGCAGGCGCGCTGCACGTGCATCTGCCCCATCGGTCCGCCGGCGCCAAGGAACCAGACGCTGCCGCCGGGTTTCAGTTCCGTAGGCACGCGGTGGTTGCCGTAGGAGGCGCTGATGTCGGGACCGGGGTTGCCGCAGTAGTACCAATCCTCGTAATGGATGCGGCCTACGTCAATAGCGAGTGGTTGGGTGGGAGCCTGATCGCAGACAATATTCAGCACGCCGGCGCGGCTCAACTTCGCGGCTAATTTTTCCAGGCAGTCGTCGCTGACCTTACCGCAGATGATGATGTCATCAAAGCCCTGCCCGCCGGTATGCGTTTCGACCAGCATATCCACGCCACCGCACTGGCCATCGCAGCCGACTTCCGTCATCGTGGCGCCGGTGGCTCTCACGGCCTCCAGCAGTTCCGCTGGCAGGTTGGCGGCGACGATGGTCGCGGGCAGATGTTCGGCGAAAGTGCTGCCCAGCGTGAGCTTCTCCGCGCCAGCGCCGCCGACCATCAGACAAGCACCGCCGTCTTTCACGTGCTGGCGATAACGCAACACGTAGGAGTGCACCACGCAGGCCCATGGTTCGGTGAGCGCCGCTTCGGCGTAGGCGGTATTGTCGGCGACGGGAATGAGATAACAGCCATCGTCGCCATTCAGAATCTCCTGGTTGATCACCTCATACTGGGTAAGGGCACCGGGATTGGCGTATCCGTAGGCACGGGTGACGCCGTTGACGTAGACATCTGCCTGCACCACGAAGCGCTGGCCGACTTCAAACTGCCCTTTCAGCTTCTCGCCCACCTGCACCACGGTGATGACGGACTCGTGGCCCATAATAACCGGGTCTACAGCGATGTCGCGCTTGATGCGCACATGATCGCCGCCCTGCAGGATGATCTTGATATCGCTGAAGCACAATCCGTTGGCATCACAGCGCACCAGCAGCTCATCCGGGCCGGGCGCGGGCACGTCATGCTCCACCGTCCGTCCGTCCTTCCCAAGGTTCTCGAGGCCGACGCCGTAAAGGAACCAGGAGCGTTCACGCGCCGGTATCGGATAATCCACAGCCTTGTAGCGCTGTAATGTGTCAGTCATTGTATGTCCTTTCAGGAGATGCGGGCATTGAAATACCCCTTGCGAGAGCATTTGGCCAGGCGTCCACCTCCGTGGATGCAACGATAGCTGGAACAAGTTTATGTTCCCCGCAGGGACGAGCAATTCCTCTGCGACCCTGCGCTCGCAGTGGGACATTATTTCCCGATCAGCGCGGCGCGGAACTTTTCATCGGGCCGCGTGGCGATGCGGGCGACCTGCGCCTCGGTCAGCGGATGGATGCCGCCACAGGCGAGGGCACCGCGTATGACGCGAGCGGTCTTCACCCACATTAGCGAGCAGCTCATCACCTCTTTGGGGGTGGCGCCGAGGGCGAAGATGCCATGATTCTGAATGAGAATCGCCTTCGGTGCCATGCCTTCGGCCTGCATCCAGACGTTTACGCGGTCGCGGACGGCACGGGCCAGCGGCAGACCCGGGTCGGTGTAGGGCACATAAACAGGGGACGCGCCACAGCAGACAATCTGATCGGGGAAGAGGCAGAGGCTAACGAGCTTTTCTGCGTCGTTGCCGCAGAGCAACGCGTTCACCGCAGTGGGGTGAGTATGCCCGATGAAGGTGATACCGGGGATGGTGAGCAGAAAGGCGTGCATCATCGCTTCGACCGAGGGCTGCCGTGTCTGGCCGGGGGCGCGCACGCCCAGCATTGCTGCCTGGATGGCCTCGTCGGTGGGAAGGTCTTCATCCAGCAGCGCGACGGCGCCCGTCAGGTTCAGCTTCACGAAGCTGTTTTCATCGGCGGTGCTCAGCGTAGTGCCGCTGGCCTTCACCCAGAAAGCGCCGTCGTCCAGCTTCACCGAGGTATTGCCCTCGCCAAGGATGGCCAGGTCGTGCTCGGGCTTGCCGAGTTCACGCGATAATGCGATGAGTTGATCGAGCATGTGTGTCTCCTATTCTTCACCCTTAACCCCACAGCGGGTCGGCGGCGACGCGGCGTATGGGCAGCTCATCCACCGTGGCGCGGGGGGACAGGCTGAGGAGATAAACGACGGCGGCGGCGATATCGTCCGGCGCCATCAGGCTTTCAGGCTGCCAGTCTGGGCGCTGGCTGGTAGTCATCTCGGTGGCGACGCCGCCAGGACAGATGGCATGCACGCTGATGCCCAGTGGTCGCAGTTCGGCGGCCAGCACCTTATTCATGCCCAGCAAGCCGTGCTTGCTGGCGCAGTAGGCTGATTGATTTGTGTAAAAGCGCTTGCCGGCGGCGGACGCGATGTTGATAATGGTCCCGGTTCCGTTGGCCATCAGATAAGGCAACGCGGCTTTCGCCAGCGCGAAGGGCGCGCGGAGATTCACTGCCATCAGGTGATCGTACTCTGCCATCGTTGTTTCGGCGAATGGTTTTACCAGTAATACGCCGGCGTTGTTGACCAGCATGTCCAGCGCACCGAAAGCCTTCACGGTTCCTGCAACCAGCGTCTCCGGCGCCGCGGGGTTGGCCAGGTCGGCGGTGAGCGTGATGACCTCAGCGCCTTCCGCGCGTGCCAGTGCCGCCGTCTTCGAGAGGCCGTCGGATGTGCGCGCAGTCAGCGCCAGGCGCAAGCCCATACGTGCGAGCGCCATGGTGATAGCGCGGCCAATGCCGCGCCCCGCGCCGGTAATAAGAGCTGTCTGGCCTGTTCGGTGTGTCATGGTCTGACCGTGTAGTCAATTAGATCGCTTACGATGCTGACGGGTCCGCGTGAGCGCGGTCGCATAATCCGGCTTTACGGGATGATCTTGTTCAAAGGGAACTCGATGATGTCCTGGGCGCCGGCGGCTTTGAGCTGCGGAATAATGTCGCGTACCACTTTTTCGTCAATCACCGTTTCCACTGCCACCCAGGCGTCGTCTGTAAGGGTGGAGATGGTGGGGCCTTTCATGGCGGGCAGCAGGCTGGTGACGCGGCCCAGGTGATCGGAGGGCACGTTCATCTTCAGGCAGACGCGGCCTTCAGCGCGTAACGCGCCCTGCAGCAGCATCGCCAGTTGCTCCATCTTGCGGCGCTTCCACGGGTCTTCCCAGGAATCCTTATTCGCCACCAGTACGGTGACGGACTCAATGACGGTGCAGAGGATGCGCAGGTTATTGGCGCGTAGCGAGCTGCCGGTTTCGGTGACATCCACAATGGCATCCACCAGCGTGGGCACCTTGGCTTCGGTGGCACCCCAGGAGAATTCAACGTGCGCGGTGACGCCATGCTGGGCCAGGAAGCGTTTTGTTGCGCCCACCAGCTCAGTGGCGATGCGCTTACCTTGTAAATCCTGCACGCTGTGGATGTCGGAGGCTTCAGGCACGGCCACTACCCAGCGCACCGGGCGGGCTTCCTGCTTGGCGTAGACGAGTGTGCACACTTCCACCACATCCGCCTCATTCTCCATCACCCAATCGCGGCCGGTGAGGCCGCAGTCCATCACACCGTCTTCGACATAGCGGGCGATTTCCTGGGCGCGGATCAGAATGGCTTCCAATTCGTGGTCGTCCATGCGCGGGAAATAGGAACGCGAGGAGGACGAAATTTTCCATCCCGCATGCGCGAACAAGCGGTAAGTTGATTCCTGTAAACTGCCTTTGGGCAGGGCGATTTTCAGCGTCGGGTTGCTCATGGTTCCTCCGATCTCTCGGGTCGCGGGGGACGGGATGTGTCCGCGGTATTATACCGTTGCCTCTTGCCGAGGGTCAACGTACCGGTTTCCCACCGAACGAGAGCGCGAAAGTGAAGTTTCTGTGAAATCGTGCCGATATACGGTATAATATTCATATCCCATTGCCACTAGGCACAGTCGGTTCCATGCTGGGCATGGAAACTAGTATCGCTCGTGAGGAGGGGCGCGAGGGTGGTTGCTGCATCACGCCATCAAGACACTTCGCCGTGCATGGCGCTGATCATACATACTGATGCCTGCTCGAGGCTTGACGCGCTGCGCTGTGGGGCGTGGCCGGGCTTCGCCTTCTGTGCGGCGTCTTCGGAAGCTGAGCTACAGGCGGCGCTGGAGATCCTTCCCGTTGAAGTCGGTATTATCTGCGGAGCGCCAAACGATCCGCGGCTTCGCCAACTCCTTGCCGTCTTGCACGCCGCGGCTCCTGATTTGGCGCTGTTGTGGGTGATGGACACGCAGGACGCTGGCGACTTGCCCTCCGATGCCCTTACTCTCCCGTCACTGGAGCCGAATACCACCTTTTTTGACACACTCACGCTGGCACGCCGGGTGACGCGATCGCGAGAGGAGACGCGGCGTGCGCAGGACGAGATGGCGGTGATGCGTGAGTTGGCGGATGATCTGGCGGATTTGCGCACGCAGGCGGAGATCAGCGCATGCTTGCTGGAGACGGCGATCACGCTGTTGCGCCGGCGCGGGTATCAGCCATCGTCGGGCGCGGTACTCGCAGCAGGGGAGGGGGCGCAATTGACCGTACAGGCGGCGTTGCCGCCGTATGACGCATGCCTGGGATGCGCGTTGCCGCCGTCGTTGAGCGCGGATCTCGCGCAGCTTGTTGAGCATCAGAGTATTCGCGCGACCGCGACGCAGCTCCTCATCCCGCTGTGCTGGTATGGACGTGTATGCGGCGTATTACTGCTGGATGGCTCGGAGCTACCGGCGGTGCCGCCGGACGGGTTGTGCCTGCTGGTCAATCAGGGCGCAGCCGCGTTGGAAGGCGCCGCGCTGTTTGAGTTAGCGGCGATTGATTCGACTACCCGCGCCTACACCCGCGCCTTCACTGTGCAGCGCCTGTATGAAGCGCTTAAATCCGCGTACCGGTCCGGCCTCGATCTTACGATCATGATGATGGACCTTGATAAGTTCAAGCTGGTGAACGATACCTACGGCCATCTTGTCGGCGATCGTGTATTGCACGCGGCTGGACAATTGCTGCGCAGCACGCTGCGCGAGTCGGACGTGCTGGGTCGCTACGGCGGCGACGAATTCCTCTTGATTCTCCCCAACACCTCCATCGCCGGTGGTATAGAGGTGGCCCGTCGCTTGTTGCAGTCGGTGCGCGAATTCAGCCTGGAAATCAACGGCGCTCGGCTCACATTGCAGGTCAGTATCGGCATTGGCGGCATCAGCTCAGATGCCCAGCCTGCCACCGCCGGCGTACGCCCTGACCATGCCTTTTTCCATCGCGCAATGGAACGCCTCATCACGCAGGCTGATGGGCATATGTACCGCACGAAGCACGCGCCGAATTCCACTCACTACGCCGCCGGACTGCCGATGAGTTGGGGCAGCCTGATCGCGAGCGAGGGGCTGCTGATGGTGTGAGCACGACGTTCGCGGGCGGCTATTGTCAAGGCAGGCCTCAGGCGGGTATGATTAGGGCGCCTGATTCAAGGAGGCTTTTCGCGATGTCCATGATGCAGTGGATTGGTAAGCAGCTTCATACCTGTGTAGTGTGGGCCGAATACTGTGGCAAGCACCTGATTTTTGGCTGCCGCATGTGCGGGCAGTGTAAGCTGCATGACCTGGGCATGACCTGTCCAATGACCTGCCCTAAGCAGCTTCGCAACGGCCCGTGCGGGGGCGTGCGGGCGAACGGCCACTGCGAAGTGAAGCCGGAGATGGAGTGTCGCTGGGTGCGCGCGATCCGCCGGGCAACTCACGCCCCGTGGCCGCGAAGTTGGTGGCGCCCGCGCCACATCAATCCGGCGGTGGACTGGCGGCTACAGCACACCTCCTCCTGGATCAACTACTTCACGAACCGCGACGGGCATGTGGAAGACTACCAGCGCGAACCGTAAGGCTGTCCCGATATCCCAACATTCACGGGGGCCGTTTCGACAAGGAACGGCCCCCGTTTACGTCGAAGGGTGGGGTAGGATTGGGGAGTAAGGTTGGCGGCGAGTGAGGTAACACACATGCTGACACGCGACGAGGCGTTGAATGTGCTGGAGATGGCGATCCGGTGTTCGTCGGCAGACCAAACCGAGGTGATGTTGCACGGGAGCGAGCATGGGCTGACGCGGTTGGCAAACGGGAGCATTCACCAGAACGTGCACATCACGAATCTGTCGGCGCATGTGCGAGCGGTGGTTGGCAAACGTGTGGGCGTAGCAACCTCGAATCGGCTCAGCGGCGATGGGTTGCGGGCGCTGGTGGAACGCGCGGTCGCTGTCGCAAAGGTGTCGGAGCCGAATGCGGAGTTCGACTCGCTGCCGGGACCGGGTGAATACGTCTTTTCGGCGGGAACACTTGCTTCGCCAGTTCCTGACATAGATGAAGACGCCTTTTCGCCAACCGGACGGGCGGACGCGGCGCTGACGATAATCAACACCGCGCGTGGGAACGGCGCTACTGCATTCGGGCACGTCTCCACCGATGTCAGCATGCTGGCGGTGGGCAACTCGTTGGGGGTGCGCGCGCATCATGCGTGGACCGCGTGTTCAGTAATGGCGATTGCTACGTTGGGCGATGCTTCCGGCTACGCGCAGTGGAGCGGACAGTCGCTTGTGGGAGCACCGACCGGAGGGACGGCCGCGCATGCGGTGAGTAAATGCCTGGCGGCGGAGGCGGCCGGTATGGTAGAACCGGGCCGCTACACCGTCATCCTGGAGCCGCCGGCGGTGGCGGAGATGCTTGGCATGCTCGCCTACATGGGGCTGGGCGCTACCCAGTACCAGGAGGGGCGCAGTTTCCTGTCTGGCAAACTGGGTGAAAATCTCGTCGGCGAGAACATCACTCTGCGCGATGACACCTACCATCCGCTCTCCATCCCACTGCCGTTTGATTTCGAGGGTGTGCCGCGGCGCGTAGTACCGTTCTTTGAGAGTGGCGTGGCTAAAGGTGTGGTCTACGACAGTTACACCGCGCGCAAAGAAGGACGCGAATCAACCGGCCATGCGCTACCCGCGCCGAACACTTACGGGCCGATTCCACTGCACTTGGTGCTCGAAGGCGGCGCGCAGACACGCGAGGAGTTAATCGCCTGCGTCGAGCGCGGCATCCTCGTCACGCGTTTCCACTACGTGAATATCGTGCATCCCACCGAAGCGATCATTACCGGCATGACGCGCGACGGCACCTTCCTCATCGAGGACGGCGCCGTCACAAAGGCGGTGAATAAGCTCCGCTTCACCCAGAGCATCCTGGAGGCACTCAGCCGCGTCAGCGGTCTGGAGCGCGCTCTCACACTGGTCAGCGGCGAGGGCATGCATTGTGTGGTGCCCGCGCTGCGCATTGAAGATTTCAATTTCACCAGTGCGTCACCGGAATGATATTTACCGTGTGGTCAGCGTGAATTTCACCTCGCCGGCAGGCAGCGGGAGGGTGATGACGCCGTTGGCGGCGTTGAGCGGGAGTTCTTCGCCGCCGATGTTGATGGCCACGAGGCGCTGGGCAAGCGGGCCGCCGAGGGTGACCCGCGGGCGCGTGTCTTTCAACGCGACGTAGCCATGGAGGACGCCGCC
Organism: Armatimonadota bacterium; assembly: GCA_022708765.1. Taxonomy (GTDB): domain Bacteria; phylum Armatimonadota; class Hebobacteria; order CAIYQO01; family CAIYQO01; genus JAKIYB01. The sequence goes on from JAKIYB010000091.1 coordinate 11,318, forward strand.
GGCGGCGGTTAGTTCCACTGGTGCGCTGCTGGTGACGGTGAGACCGAAGGCCTGCACGGCGCCGGAGCGTTCCAGCATCATGTAAGTTTCGGCGCCGCGGCGGGAGACGATGGCGGAGCCGG
>JAKIYB010000092.1 GCA_022708765.1 Armatimonadota bacterium
AAGCGTGTGAAAGCCTTCAGGTCATCGGCGTAGTCCGGGTTGGCGAGGATCAGCGTGCGAACCGCCGCTTCCTCATCGGCCTCCGGATACGCGGCCAGGTAGGCATCCACCTGCGGAAGAAGTTCCAGATCGTTGCGTTCGTAGACGGCGTGAATCGCCTGCGCCTGCAGTTCGTTGTCACGGCTGGCGAGCAGCTCATCCACCAGCGAGGCATCTTTCCCCGTCTCCAGACCGAAATGCTCACCGAGTACCGCCATCAGGCTGAGTTGGCGTGAGATGATCGCATTGCCGGCGATGATGCGGCCGATGGCGGCGCCTTCCGGCAAGCGCTCCAGCGCCATCAGCTCTTCCACTTCCGCCCACATGCCCAATTCGCGGATGAAGAGCGCCCCAAGCTGGGTGATCTTCGTGCGGTAAGCGGTCATGCGGTCGCGCACTTCGCCGTCCAGGTTGTGGGTGCGGATGACGTTGCCGAGGGCCATGGACTCTTCCAACCATGTGCGGACGTAGCTGTCACTCATGCGCGCGGACTGGGTGGTGAGCACGTGCAGGGTGGGGAGGGCGCGGCGCGGCATATGGGCGATGACGGCGAGGCGTTTGGCTTCCGCGCGCACGGCATCGTCCAATATCGGCGCCGACTGCAGCACCGCCAGCGTTTCCTCGTATTCGGAGGTGCCGTTCGCCCGCGCCTGCTTCGCGATGGCGACCACCAGACATTGCGGGTGATCTTTTTGCAAATTCTCCAGGATGATAGCGCGCAGCATGTCATAGCGGGACAGGCTTTCCTTCTCAGCGCGCAGGTGGATAGTATCGGCAAATGTGCGATATGCGAAGGCGATCATCGCCGCCAGCGCGCCCACGCCTTCGGCCAACCCGTGCTCGGCGACGGCGGCGGCGCGAGTGGCGTCATCGCCGGCCAAGCGCGGGTCAGTGCGGGCGAGGATTTCGCGAGCGAGCGCCACATGCTCGCTGTCCATCACGTTCTCGATGCCCTTCGCCCAGTGGTCTGCGAACTGCTCGCGGAAGGTTTCTTCGAGAATCTGCTGGTCAATCACCGTTTCGGTGACTTCGACTCCATCCACCACCAGCACGCGCTCTTTGATGAAGAGTGGAATAGCTTCCACCCAGTGGTCGGCATACTGCAGCCAGGCATAGTCGGGGCTGGAATACATGCGATGCCCACCCTCGCGCGCCAACTGCTTCAGGTTCTCCGGCTTGCCAAGGTAGGGTTCCTGCAGTTCGTTGATACGCACCATGAGATGCGATTCCAGCGGGGCAAGACGCTGGCTGAGGAGCACGAACGCGGCGGGACGGCGGGCGGATGAGAGCAGCGCATCGCGCAGATCGCCACAGCGGCCGAGGAGTTGTTCCGCCTCCGCCATGATGGCGCTGGGGGTTGCCGCCGGCGTTTTTCCCTCGCGTTCAGCTTTCAACGCGGCGTCAATGCGGGCGCGCTGCTCATCGAGGATAGCGTCTTCGAGCAGTTCCAGCGCGCCGATTACCGCGGTTTTCGGAGCTTCAGCCGCGCCCTGCAGCATGGTGCGCAGACGGTCGGCGGGCGGCGCAAGGCGCTTCGTGCCCAGACAGGCGGCGACCAGCGCGCCGACCTTGCCACGAATTTCATCGCTTATCTGCACGTAACCGGCATTGGCGAAGAGCAGCGACTGATTATGGAAGGCGCGGCTCATGCGGCCGAAGATCAATTCCTGTCCGCGGGCGCGTACCTCCGCCAGGATGCGCTCGCGATTCTCTCGTTCGGTATCATAATCGTAGTCCGTGACGATCTCGTGCAGCAGGATGCGCTTTTCGTCGGGGTCAATTTCTTCTGACTCAAAGATATCAATCACCGCTTTGCGGTCGTAGGGCAGGTCCACCCGGCGCTGACCAAGGAACCAGCTTTCCCAGCGTACCAGTTCCTCGACGTCGGTCTCAGCCGCGGCACGTCGCAGATAGAGACCCGCCAGGCCGCCTGCATCCACGTCAGCGGTGAGAGCTTCTTGCACGGCCTGCTTCACGTCGGGTGCCAGCGCGCCGTAGCACGCCGTGACCTTATGCAACGCTTCACGGGCGGAGCCGGTCTTCAACCCCACCAGCGCGGCAATCCAGGCCAGCGCCAGCGCCTCGACAACGGCAGCATTAGGTGCAATATCCACGGCCAGTCCGGCGGCATCCACCTCAACGAGCGCTCGATGATTTGTATAGAAGGTAATGGCATACGCCCCATCGCAGGCACCGTCCAACCACGCGGCGGCCAGCGCCAGCGCGTCTTGTTGCGCGGGGGCCTGGGCGATGCCGCTGACCTGGGCGCCAGCGAGCGTCAGCGTTCCCTGACCTGTCATTTCGCCGGCGCCACGGCAGGCGCGGCGCACGCCTTTCGCTGACGGAAGGGCACGGGTGAGTAATGCGAAGGGAAGGAATTCGTCAAGCTGGGCGGGGGGGGCTACTACGGTTTGTGTCAGACTCATCGGTTGTGGAAGGACCGAGTGGGCGGTCCATCTCCTCTCGTGAGATGTGTGCCGCAATCGGCACCATGTTCAGTGTAGACGGAACACGGGAAATGGTCATTAGATATTATTGCCAATCTATGGTACAATCTTGCCAACTTGACGACAGAGGCGATCAGCATGGCAGAATGCTTGCCCCATTTTCCCCCGCTGCCGGAGTTGCGGCGGCGCTGCCGGCAGCTCGCGCGCGCGGCGCAGGAATATATGCTGGACGGCCACCGGCTGACCATTCACGACATCCGTATTCACCAGAAGAGCGCGGGAAAGGCAACGCTGGAGCACGTACACTCATTTTACGAGGGCCACGTATTGCTAAGCGGCGTAGGGCGCTACGCGATGGGTGAATCGCAAACGCTGGGGCCGGGCGGCGCGCTGCTGCATGGGCCGCACACGATGCATGCCTGGGCGGCGTCGGAGGTCTCCTGCGTGCGGCTGTTGGTGTGGTTCAGCCTGGAGCCGATGATTCCGGCGCCACGTCCCACCACCTGGCCGGAATGGCCCGACCTGCTCTGGGATCTATCGCTGCTCTTTGACGACGCGGCTGCGACCGCCCCCGGCTGGCACACCCGCGTCACCGCCCGCCTCACCGTGGTACTTTCCCGCCTGCTGGCTGTCATTAACTGGCCCGCCTCGCCCCAGCCGCCGCTTGGCCCGCAACAGCATCTTGTGACGATGGTGGACCAGTTCTTGCACGATAATCTCGCCCGTCCGCTTACATTGGACGATATTGCCGACCACGTGGGCATTAGCCAGCGCACGCTCTGCCGGCAGTTTCTGCAGTTCACCGGCACCACGGTGATGGAGCGGTTAAGTACGCTGCGCATGGACCGCGCCGCCTCGCTGCTGGCGGAGACGGATGCGGCGCTGGGCGAGATCGGCGACGCGGTGGGGATGCCTGACCCCTCATATTTTTGCCGCCGCTTCCGCCTGCACTACCACGTGACGCCAAATACCTACAGGCAGGACGTCGGCGCGCGCAGGCGCCTGGAGGAGGAGAAGCCGTCGTTATAGGATGTCAATCGTAGGTAGGTGTGCCCAGGCTGCCGATCCACCAACCGAGCATACCGGCCACGACCATGACATTACCGCCGAACATCGCGACATTCCCCCAGGGAAGGTTGAATCCGGCCAACAGGCCAGCGAGGCCGACGGTAGCACCGATGCAGACGGTGATGAGGAAGCTGGGCGCGCCGGGCCATTCCTCGTCCAGCGCGGCGATAATGCCGAGGGTGATGAGGGTGAGCCACATGCTTGCGAGTGCAGTGACGAAGATGATGAGGGCATACGGATAGCTGCGTGGGGTGCCGCGGTCGCTGGCGCTTATGCTCGACCAGACCATCACCCGCTCGAAGGGCTGAATTATGCGCCCGTAACCGAGGGCGAAAAAGGTGAGGAGGATACCGACCGCGGTGATGGCGACGCGCAGCCAGGGGATGGCGAGAAAGCCAAGTTCGCTTTCCACGGGGCGAACCATTAACGGCGTTACCACCACTAACGCGCCAGCGATGAGCAACGGTAGCGTGAGGCGCCAGCGGACTTTGCGTTCCTCGCGCAGCATCTCCTCTTCCGGAGAGGGTTCGACTTCCAACTCAACATCGCCGTCCAGGGCAGTACGGGCGTGCTCCAAACGAGTGGCGTGGCCTTCATGCGACGGATCGGCGGCTACAGCTTTTTCCAGCGCGCCGATCCCTTCTTCAAGCCGACCGACGGTAAGGTAGAACTCGCCCATGAGCGCCCAGGCCGGCGCGCATCCCGGATTGCGACCGGTAATCTGGCGCAGTACGTGCAGCACATCCGCCATTTCGCGCCGCCAGTAGGCCATGCGCGCGGTGAGCAACTCACGTTCCTGCTGGGGGAGATCGGCGTAGGGTTCGGGCGTCGGCAGCGCTACCCCGTCTTTCCAGGTGGCGACGGCGTAGGCATACTCTTTCCGTTCGGGACCAATGACGGTCAGATAGGCGTTGAGGATGCGGAGGAAGCGCCGATCAGTGAGCAACTGGAGCACCGGTACAGTGGGCCGGTACCGCGCAACTGACCGCCGAAAGGCCGCCTCCACCATCGTTGGTGAGGCGTCACGTCGGATGTTGAGCACGTTATAATAATTCACGGGCGGTTTGGGGATTGTGCGCGCCATGGCTCCTCCCGTTTGGCGCTACTCGCGTTCCAGCGGATCCAGGCGGATTTCGCCATCGGCGAGTTCTACCAGCTTCTCCAGCATCCCTTCCGCCTCCGTCAATTGGGCGCGACAGTATCGTTTCAAGTGCGCGGCTTCCGTCACCAGCGTCAGCGCATGATCCAGTGGCACGTCATTGCGCTCCAGCGTGGCAGCAATCTCTTCCAGGCGGGCGAGTGCTTCTTCAAAGTTCCGCGGATCGGGATATGGTGTTTCCTCCACTGATGACTCCTTCGGTACTTGGCGAAATTCATCGTATGGTATAATATGCTGACAGTGAGGCGCAGCGACGGCGATCATCGCCGGATACGTCTCTTATCCTGTTTCCAATACTTTCGCCCTTACCGGGGTGATTCCTGCTCAACGCGAGGATGCACGGAGCCCATGCTGAATATCGCCCTCTTTTCAGAGTGTTATCACCCGATGCGCAACGGCGTGGTGGTGTCGGTCGCCTCGTTCGCGCGTGTTCTTACGGAACTCGGCCATCACGTGACGATTTTCACCGTCCGCCATCCCGACCAGGTTGGTCCGGAGAGCGGCGTGATCCGCTTTCCGTCCATAACCTTCCCGATGCGCGTGCGCTATCCGCTGGCCATTCCCATCGCCACCGGTGAGGCGCGCCGCCTGCTGGCGGAAGTGCCCTTCGACGTGGTGCACTCGCACTCACCGATGCTCATGGGCCATGCTGCAATCTCGTATGCCCGCCGCAAACGCCTGCCATTGGTGTTTACCTATCATACGCTGATCGAAGAATATTCGCATTACGTGCCGCTACCACAGCACTGGGTGAAGCGCCGCGCGGTGCACTTGAGCCGGTACTACTGCAACACCGCCGACCACGTCATCGCGCCCACGCGTCACGTCGCCGAACGCTTGCGCCGGTATCAGGTGACGAAACCAATCTCTATCATCCCCACCGGCATTGATATTGATCTCTTCGACCTGGTGCCGGATCGCGATCTGCGCGAATTCTACCAGATCCCGGTGGACGTCCCACTGCTGGCTTACGCCGGCCGCATCGCGAAGGAAAAGAATATCCCACGCGTGCTGACGATGTTCCGCGAAGTATTGCGTCGGGAACCAGACACCCACCTTCTACTGCTGGGCGGCGGCCCGTTCGAGCAACCCGTCCGCGAACTGATTGACAAACTCGGCATCGGTCACCGCACGCGGATGACCGGTTTCGTGACGCGTGAACAGATTGTCCAGGGCTTGCGCTGCGCCGACCTGTTCGTCTTCGCTTCGCATACCGAAACCCAGGGACTGGTACTCGGTGAAGCGATGGCTTGCTCTATCCCGGTCGTGGCGGTCTCGGCCGACGCCCCGCGCGAGTTGCTGGACGATGGCGTAGAAGGCTACCTGGTTCCGGATGAAGACGAACCCTTCGCCGAAGCCGTGCTTACTCTTATACGCGACCGTGAACTCTGCCGGAGACTCGGCGCGCATGCCCGCACGCGCGCCGATGCGGTCTCCGCGCATCGCTGCACCGCTGAATTAGTGAAGATCTACGATCAGGAGATCAGCTATCGCCATCCCGCGCGCAGCCCACTGCTGCCGTTATAACGCAGTTCTTTCAGCGACAGCGCAGAAACTGATTTGAAAGTGCTCGCGGTTGCCTCGCCGGTCTGGACCGCGTCTGGCGCCGTCCCGACTGTCGCACTCCTGTGCGACGCCATCGGGACTTGCCATCCTGGCGGCGTTGGAGTTCCTGGCATCCGCCTAGCCAGCCCCACGAGCCATCCTCCGCGAGCCGACGACGAATCCTTCCCAAACAGTTTCATAGTCACAAAATTGACATTCAGCGAGCGCATGCCTATAATGATGCCCGCGAGGGTTATATGCCCGCGCGCCGCACAGCAGTACACTGGGTCGCGGAGAACGCCGTACGGGGAAGGAGTTGAGAATTCGATGGTGCATGTCGAGTTGAAAGATGGCGAATCGCTTGATAGCGCGATCCGTCGCTTAAAGCGACTGGTACAGAACGCGGGCGTGATGGAAGAAGCCCGCCGGCATGAGCGCTACGAAAAGCCGAGCGAGCGTCGTCGCCGCGTTGCCGCGGCTGCCGCCCGCCGCAAACGCCCCTCCTCCGGCGAATAGAGCCATTCCGATGAGGCCGCATTCGCGGCCTCATCGTTCTTCTCCTGCCGTTCATCGCTACCGCGCTGTTCCGCATACCCGCCACTTCGCTTGCGCGCACCCCGCCGTAATGCAGTATAATACGGATGGGGTATTCACCCCGACCCGCGCGTTACGAAAGGAGCAGGAATTCTTGCCTGACGTGGATCAGTCTTTTTCGCCGTCGGAGACCGCGGCGACAACCCGCGTAATCCGCACCGTCATTTTTGCCAGTCACGAAGAAGCGATGGCAGTTCTCGGCCCCCGCGACGGTCATCTCCGTCTTATCGAGCGCGCCTTCGATGCCGCACTCATTCTCCGCGATACCACGCTGGAGATTCATAGCCATGCGGACACGGCACAGCAGATCGTCTCGCTGATCGAGGGATTCATCCAGCTTGTGCGCCATGGCCATCACCCCAGCGGCGATGAAGTGCGGTATTCCATCAACGTGCTCCGCGAAGAGCGCGCCACCCCGGATATCACCGTCTTTTCGGAAGTCATCCTTACCACGCATCGTGGCAGGCAGATTCGCCCGAAAACAACGCATCAACACGAATTCACACACGCGGTGCGCCAGCACGATCTGGTATTTGCCATCGGGCCGGCGGGCACAGGAAAAACCTACCTCGCCGTAGCCCTGGCGGTTGCCGCCCTTAATAGTAAGCGTGTGCAGCGCATCATTCTCACACGTCCGGCGGTGGAAGCGGGCGAACGGCTGGGTTTTCTGCCGGGCGACCTGCAGGAGAAGATAAACCCGTATTTGCGCCCGCTCTACGATGCCCTGTATGATATGATGGAAATGGAGAAAGTTGAGCGTTTGCTGGAGAAGAAGATCATCGAAATCGCCCCGCTGGCATTCATGCGCGGGCGCACGCTAAACGATGCTTTTATTATCATGGACGAAGGGCAGAATACTTCGCCCGAGCAAATGAAAATGTTTCTCACCCGTATGGGGTTCGGCTCGCAGATGGTCGTCACCGGCGACATCACGCAAATTGACCTGCCGGACGGTCAGCGTTCCGGCCTGGTGGAGGTGCGCCGCATTCTGGAAACGGTAGATGACCTGCGTTTTGTCACCTTCGATGACAGCGACGTGGTGCGCCATCCGCTGGTGCAGCGCATCGTGAAAGCCTACGATGCCGCGCCGCGAGGAAAGAAGGCATGAAGACACGACCGGTATGGCACGCTCTCGCGCGACAGGGCGCATCGCTGGCGCGGCGCGTTGGCTGGCGCGCGGCGTTGAAGCCACTGCTGGGCCTGGCGATGATTGCCGCGTTGACAACCCTGATTTACGTGCACCTGGACTATTACCAGGTTGGTGCGGTGATGGAGCAATTCCGCCCCGGTCTACCTGCTCCGCACGAGATTCGTGCCAATGGCGATGTCACCATTGTGGATTTGGACGAAACCTCCCGCCTGAAGGAAAAACTTGCCAGCGAAGTGCCTCCGGTATATGAATACGATCGAACGGCGTTGGAAGAAGCACGGAGCGATCTGAAGATACTCTTTGACGCGTTATTTATCTTTTCGGATGAGCATGACGCGCTGCTGCGCGAGAAACACTTCGCCACCGCCACCGTCGCGTATGCGCGGCAGACTCCCCCCCGTGCGCAAGCCAGCCTGCGCAGCCTCGCCCGCGGCGTGTTGGAGACGGTAATGGCTGCGGACGCGCGCGTGGAATATGAGGCAATGGAGCAGCGTGCCCTCAATCTGTTGCGTGCCCGCCTGCCCGAACCAGACTCAGTCAATCTTGCCACTCAGGTAGTCCGCGGCGTGCTTCGCCCCACATGGATCGTGAACGAAACGCTCACCGAAAAGGCTCGCGAGGCTGCTCGCGCGACGGTTGAGCCGGTAACGCAAACCTTTCGGCGCGGCCAGGTGGTAGTGCGAAAGGACGCCATTATCACCGGCACGCTGCTGCAGCAACTGAAACAAACCGGCCTGCTTACCCCCGCGCCCATCACCCGCGTTGCGCCGATTGCCGCCCTGATGTTCCTCGGTGTGCTGGCGCTCGGGCTCTACCTGCGCGCTTACTGTCCAACCGTCTACGCCCGGCATCGAAAGCTGTTGCTGCTGGCGATGCTTATCATCACATCCGTCGGCGCGCAGATGATATTCGGCGCGAATCAGGCGCTTGAGACACCGGTGAGCTTGATTGCCTTGCCGGCCGGCGCGATGGCCATCGCCGGCTTGCTCGGTGTCCAGGCGGCCGTTGTTTCAACGCTCTTCATGGTCGTCACCGCCGGGCTTACAGCGCACCACCAGTTTTCCGTGGTGCTGCTGGCGACCGGTGCCTCACTGGCGGGCATCATGGCTATCGGTTCCATCTGGCCGGCCAGTCGCATGGTGCCGGCAGTCATCACCCTCATCGTCATAGACTTCTTGCTGCTCGTTTTCACCATCGGTCTGCTTCCCGGCACCGCTTCATCAGCGTTGCTCATGAACCTTGGTCCGTTAGCCCTCTCCGCGACCGCCGGCGGTCTTGGCGCCACCATCGTTGCCGCCGGCGCCATCTATATCCTGGCGCGACCCTTCAGCATCACTACCGCCTACCGTCTGATGGAACTGGCCAATCCCAACGAACCGATGCTGCGCCGCATGATGACGGAAGCCCCGGGATCGTATCATTCCAGTGTGATGGTCGCGAATCTCGCCGAAGCCGCCGCCGACGCCATCGGCGGCGACATGCTCCTCGCACGCGCCGCCGCGCTTTATCACGATATTGGAAAACTGAAACGCCCAGCTTTCTTCGTGGAGAATCAGGCGCCACTCGGCGTGGAAAATGTTCATCTGCGATTGTCACCCAAACTCTCGTATCTCATCCTCATCAGCCACGTGCGCGATGGCGAAGAACTGGGTAAGAAGGCTCACCTTCCAGAGGAAATTCTCACCATCATACGCGAGCACCACGGCACATCACTGGCCGCGTATTTTTATCATCGCGCGGTGAGCGAAGCCGGTGACCAGTCCGTCTCGGAATATGAATTCCGCTATCCCGGCCCACGCCCCAGCACCCGTGAATCGGCGGTGGTGATGCTCTCGGATTCGGTACAAGCCTCGGTAAAGGCGTTGAAGGAGCCGACGCCCACTCGCATTGAACACATGGTGCGCGAAATTATTGACAGCCGGCTGGCGGATGGGCAACTCGATGACTGCGGCCTCACCCTGCGCGACCTGCGCGTCATCGGCGAGGTCTTTACCAGTATTTTAAGTGGCCTGTATACTTATACGCGTATTGAATATCCGGTGCTGAAAGCGGAAGGGACGCGCGAGCGTGGCTATTCTCATACAGAATCAACTCCAGCGCCGAGTGGCGTATCCGCTGCTGCGCCGCGCCATTGAAGAAACGCTGCGCGGGGAAGGGCGCTCACCACGAATGATAGAAGTGAGCGTTGCGTTGGTGGACGATGAAGTCATCGCGGCGTTGAATGGCCGGTACCGCGGCAAAGATGGTCCTACCGACGTGCTTTCCTTTGCGCAGGATGCGACACCGGTTGCACCTGGAGCACCGGCTCTGCTGGGCGATATCGTCATTTCACTGGATACCGCCGCATCGCAGGCAACCAGCCAGGAGTGCACACTTGATGAAGAAGTGTGCTGGCTGGCCATTCATGGAACATTACATTTATTGGGGTATGATGATGCCACTGCCGAGGGTTTTACGGAGATGGTCCGAAAGGGGACGGACATCTGGAGACGGCTCTTCCCAGACACCGCCCCCCCAGCATCCCGCACCAGTGCACACGACACATAAAGGCACAATGTCGAGTTTTGGACGGGCTTTCGAAGGATTGTCGCACGTGATGTGGACGCAGCGCCACGTGCGCGTGCAACTCATCATGGTCGTGCTTGTACTCATGCTGTCCTATTATTATAAGCTTGACGCCATCAAAGTGCTCTTCGTCGTCTCCGCCATCTGCCTTGTGCTTCTCGCCGAGTTTTTTAACACCGCCATTGAGGTGGTGGTGAATATGATTACCGAAGCTGATCATCCACTGGCGAAAATCGCCAAAGATGTCGCCGCCGCCGGCGTGCTCATCGCCAGCACCTATGCCCTTATTGTAGGCGGCACCATCTTTCTCAACAGTGAGAATCTCTTACGCCTCTTTAGCGGCGTTTCGCCACTGACGAAACTCGTTGAACCACATCCCGTGGTGGTGCTCCTCATGGGCATACTGGTACTGAGCATAATTGTCGCGCTATCGAAAATCCGCGTTGGACACGGCACTATTCTGCGTGGGGGCGCTGTCAGCGGGCATACCGCCGTTGCCTTTCTTCTCTTTGCTTTCATCGTCATCAACAGTAAATATAACCTGCTCATCTCCACCTTCGCGTTCTTACTCGCGTTCCTTGTCGCACAAAGTCGGGTTGAGGGGAAGATTCACACGCTGCGCGAAGTGCTCTGGGGCGCCACAGTCGCTATCTTGTTCGCTTTACTGCTGGTTTTCTTTGCCGGGCGCGCGCATTGACGCATGCCTGGTTTGCACCCGCATACCGACACACTCCACGCAAATCCGCGCCACGCCTGTTGCGCCTGGCCGGTAACCTGCTATACTGAATGTATCGGCTGGCGCCGATGGCAATGACGACACTTGATTGGATATTACTGGGCGTTGTCGT
>JAKIYB010000093.1 GCA_022708765.1 Armatimonadota bacterium
GGCGGTGCGAGAGGATTCATGGTGGCAGGTCTGCTGGCTCGATCGTGGCGGGGTGATGCCGCTGGGTCGGCCAGAAGCTGGCAATGATGTCGGCGCTTTCGCACGGACGGTGCTTGTTGAAGAAAACGAGCACGAAGTGGTGCTGCATGTCGGCGGCTCCCCGCCGTTGGCGGTGTGGCTGAATGAAGAACTGGTGTGGGATGGCCGCACCCCGCACGGGTATCATCCGGATGCCGACCGCTTCTCTGTGACGTTGCGCGCCGGAGAAAACCGGCTCACGGTCTTTTCCACCTGGCTCTTCCATGTCTCGATTGATTGACAACTCGGTCATCGCCGCCAATCTCACGGCTTCCGACGCATTCTGGCACCGCCGAGAGCCAGGCTCGCATCGTGTCACCGTCCATTATCCTCTACCGGAGGAGTTGATCGCCTTTGACGTTCCGGCGGTGACGGATGCCGCGGTCGCGCGGGCGCTCTATCCCGCGCTGGATGCGCTGCGGTGCGGCTTTCACAACCTGCCGCTGTTACGTCCATTTGTGCCAACCGGCGCCGGCACGCACCTCATCGCCTGGCTGCTCGGAGGACCGGTCACCGTCAGCGGGGAAACCCGGTCGAATTTTACAGCTTGGACGGTACCGCTGGGAACAGAAGAGGATGTGTATCACCTGCGTGTGCCGGACCTGTCAGTCCACCCCTATGGGCGCGCGCTGAAAGCGGCCATCGCAGCCATCCCCCCGGCGTGGCAGGCGCTGTATCCGGTGCTGATAAGCGGCGTCTCTCCCATTGATGCCGCCGCCGACCTGCTGGGCGGCACTGAGTTTTATTGTGCCTTCCACGCCGCTCCCGAAGCGCTGCGCTATCTGCTGGACTGTTGCACGGAGACGACGCTGGCGCTGTATGATCTGCAACGAACTGCCTGCGCGAATGGGCGCGGTCCATATGGCGCCCCCGGCATCTACGTCAACGACCTGGTTACCCAGTATCTGTCCTATGAGCACTGGCGCGATTTCGTGCTGCCGTGTTACCGGCGGTTGGCGCGGGCCGTGGGCGGCATCGTGCTGGGCGCGAACGCGCCGGATCCGCGCGTGTTGCCGGAGGTGACGGCGATGGAAGGCTTCCTCGGCTGCACGGTCCATAAAGCCGTGCCGCCGGAGACAGTCATCGCCTGCCTGCGCGGTCGCGGCGTCTACCTGCTCACCAGCCACCCGTATGATCCTCGCTTCGACGCGCCCACGCTTCACCGGGGCGTCTACTACAATCCTATCGTCGCGAATCCCTACGTGAATTATCGGGAGATATTCACGGAGTTAGCCGGTGAAGTGGCGCTGCTGGTCGTGATAGACCGGCCTGGACGTGACGAGGCGCTTGCGGATGCGCACGAACTGCTGGCGAAGTAGTCTCACGGCTTTCGCGGATCAATCGCCCCCACGCGCTTCAGCGTATCCTTGCCATATGTCAGTTGCGTGCCGTCCAGCAGGGCCAGTGCGGCGGTGTTGTCACGCAGGCGAATGACACCGGCGCGGCCGGTGAATTGCAGCGCGCCTTCCTTGACGGTGAAAGGCTCGTGTGAAAGCAGAATGAGGTCGCGCCCGCCTTTCCACGTTACTTCGATGACGCGGGGGTCGTTCAGTCGGCGCACGGTGGCACGGGCTGGGGACGGTTCATCGGGGAGCAGGGGTTCCATATCGGGATCCGGATTCTCTTTCACCTCCGTTACCTCACCTCGGAAGGGCAGCAGCACGGTGAGGAAGTGCGTGCCGGGGTGCGCGGCGGCGCGGGCATACCAGTGCGATTTCGTACCAAGATAGCTCACGTAATTTGTATCAACGGCGCCGGCGGTGAGCGTCACCGACGGCTTCTCCGGCGTGAGGAAGAACACGTCAAGGCCAACGCCATACCCTTTCTCGCGGATGCCGGGGAAGGAGACGCCATAGGGTGTCAGCGCCGGCTGCTCGGAATGCACGTCAAGGTTCCATTGCGGTGCCAATTCTGAGGTGACGCGGTCGTAGAGGACCAGGTAATCCGGTTCATCCGCCGCTTTGCCCTTCACCAGCACGACATGTCGGGTGTAACCGTGGACGCCGGGCAGTCGGGCGATACCGAAGTCGGCGACACTGGTCGTCGCGAAACTCTGCACCGTGCCGCGCGCGCCGCCCGCGCCGTTGAAGGTGATGACGTTGTGATTGATGGCCCGGTTGTCGCTGCTGGAAAGGTCCAGCCCATCGCATGCCAGTGGCACGCCGAGCGCGTAAAAGGTGAACGCTCCCTCGTCATCCTGGAAGTGCGACCATACCGGTCCGCTCTTGATGATGCAGTAGGTCTCGTCGTCACCCGGCACGCGGTTGCGCATGACGAAGCCCAACCGGCCCACCACGCGGCTGGGCAGCGGCGCGGGCGCCGCCGGCAGGTCGGGATCGGCAAGATAGAGGCCCAGCGGGAGATCGTGGTTAAACGCAAGCTTGCCGCCCTGCTGCTGCCACGCCCACTGCGCCTGCGCGGCGAGTTGCGGAGCGCTCTTCTGCAGGAGTTTCGCCGCCCAGCCGCCGAGGTCGGAGACGATGGCGCCTGCGCCGGGATGATGCCCCATGCGCGGGATGATGCGCTTGCCGCCGACGCGCGGGTCGGGCGGAGTCAGGATGGTGATGAGATACTGCACGGCGTTGCGGAACTGCGGGTGCGTCGAGTAGTCGGCGATGCCCTGGCGCTGCATGGCGGCGATGAACGGGAAGAACAGGTTGCACGCGAAGGGGAAGTAGTTGCCGGGGTTCTCCTCGCCGACGCCGTCACTGTCAATATGGTGCGCGAACTCTTTCTCCAGGCTCTCGCGGGCGAACGCCTGCCATTCCGCCGCTTGCGGGTGGTTCGGCAGCATCACGCTCAGCAAGCCGAGGCTCGACCACTGGCAGGTATTGAAATTCGGCAGGTATTTCGTGCCAATGCCCGGCTGCCAGTTGTACCACCAGTACTCGCGGTCGCGCAGGATGTGGCCGCTTACCAGCGCCCACTTCTTCCAATCCGCCCACTGCTTCGGCGTCAGGCTGCTCTGGAAGGTATCCGTCATGCGCACCGCGCCGTGCAGCGCCTGGCCGAGGGTGAGCACGTAGGGCGTAGCGGCGTACCCGCGATACAGCACCGACTGCGCGATGAGGTCGTTGCGCCAGCTCTGCTCCCAGTGGTCGCGCACGTGGTCACGGTCGCCGAACGGCTGCGGCTTGCCGGAGACGATGATATCAATGGGCAGGTAACGCTGGCGGAACTGCCATTCTTCCAGCAGCGGCACCGTCTTCTCGCGCATGCGCGGCCAGTCCTCCTTCGTGCCGAAGAGGCGCGGCCACCGCAGGTCTTTGTCGTCATGGGTCAGCACCCAATCCTTCGTTTTGTCCAGCGGCATGTCGTTCAGCGTCAGCCGGTAATACCAGGGGTCGCAGGATCCGGCGAGTAACTGTAACTGGTAGGAGGAGATGAAATACATCAGCCCGTAGGGCGCGGTGCGCGACAGCGCCTGCTTCGCCTCGGAGGGCTTTTCGGTGCGCGCCACCGGCGCGTCGGCGGGTACGGCGCTCGCGCGAATGGCCTTGCGCGCGTCAGACGGCACCAGCGTGAAGGCGTGGAAGGTGACGTTCAGATATGATTCCAGCCGGGGTTGTCCCTTCTCCGCGCTTGCGACGGTCACCGGGTAGCCGGGCGACCAGTACCCGCCCAGGTTGGGGATGACGCTGAGGAAGTCCGTCTCGCCCTCTTTATACAGGCCATACCATCCGCCGCCAGTGTAGGCGCGCAGGTTATTCAGCGCTATGCGGCTGGCGGCTTTGCCGTCATAACGGTCATACAGCACCTGATGGCTGAAAAGGTTGGGGCGGATGCCGCGGTCCGGCGCCCAGTCGTCGAAGGTGATATGCAGCCGGCTGTCAGCATTGGGGAATGTGCCCTGTTCGATCAACCGCACGGCGGGAGAGGCGGCATACAGTTCGATATCGAGTTGATAGCTGGTCGTCGCATCTGCGAAAGTATAGCGCACGGAGACGACGGTCCGTACCGGGCCACTCACCGTCACCGCGCTCTTCACGGCGGTCGGTTGGCCGGCGTGGTGCAGGATGGATTTCCCCAGCCATTTCCCACTGACGCCCAACACGCCCTGCAGCGGACCGGGAGTGTCCCCATCTTGGATGGGCGTTGACGTTGGCACGCGCACGCCGGTAACGCCGTTGCGGATTTCCAGCAGGTTCCCCTGTTCGGTGACGGTGAAGGGACTGCGGGGCGTGGACGGCTTCTTCACCAGCCGGAAGTGGCGCGTGTGGTTGGCCTCCAGCGTATCTGCCAGCAGCCAGAGGTGCGTCGCTTGCGCTGCACCAGGGATGGCTTCGAACTGGAAGGGGATCGGCTTGTCCTGCTCATCCAGCAGCGTCCATGCCGCCGTCTTAGCGTCGTTCAGCCCTTCCAGGCGGTAATGCAATACCTCGTTGGTATAAGCAAGGCCCAGTTCTTCAGCGAGGGTAATGGCATAGCTGCCGTCGGCTGCCGGTCTAAGCGCGGTGAGCGGCGGCAAGCCGGGGAAGCGGCTGTCGGCGTCGCCGTAGCGGATAGGTGTCAGTGCCCATGCCGTCAGCGCGATGAAAAAACACAGCGTGACCCAAAATGTTCGCATGCCCATCGTTACCCTCCCAGATCAGTCGGCGTGAAGGCGCGAATCTCAAAACCCGCGCCGTCTATGTAGTAGATGCGACCGTCAACGCCTTCCTGGAAGCGACTGCCGGCAATTTCGACACCGGGCGGGCTGATTTGCCGCAAGACGCGCGCGTGATCCATCTCATATACGGCGCCGCGCTGATAAATCAATGCCGTGCCGCGGCTTGGGCGAGGGCCGGCGTAGTAGGTGCGTTCGCCGTACAGCAGCGCCGGCGGTTCGTAGGCGGCGGTGACGGTGTTGTAGAAGAAAATGGTCCACTCCCGCCGCACCACGCCGAGCAGCAGGTCGCCTAGCAGGGTCAGATTGGTGACGGTGTTCGCTGTTGTATGCACGGCGCGCAATTCCCGACTGGCGAGATCAAACACCATGTAGGCGCCGGACGTGGCGCGCAGCCACCATTCGCCGACATACGCGCCGATGTAGAGTTCGGAACGCGATGGCGGTGCCGCCAGCGAGATGAGCTGATGGTCGGGCAGCAGCGGGCAGATGACATGCGCCAGCGTGTTCGTCGCCGGGTCAATGGCCGCCAGCGCGCCGTCCTTCGAGAGGCCGTAGTCGGCGCAGGACGCGACGTAGACCAGGCCGTCGCTGGCCCGGGTAATGTCGCGCGGGCGGTGCTGGTCGGGAGCGTGGTCATACAGGCGCAGGATGTTGTACGGGTTATCGTCCGGGGCTACGCCGGGATGCCAGGGGTGGGCGGGATCGTAGACGGATATCCAACTCTGCGTGTAGGAGGCGAAATACATCCGCTCGTCAGCATTCGCGAAGCACCAGATTTCGCCGCCGGGACGCGGCGGCACCGCCCAGCCGAGGGCGCGGCACTCACCCGTAGCCGGCTCCACGCGCCAGAGCGCCTGGCTGTAATTGGAGCCATAAAGCCCGCCGTCCGGCCCGACATGCAGCGAGTAGAATTGCTGTGGCTTCTCCGGTTGCCAGTCCAGCTTTTCGAAATGCGTGGCGCCGGTGTCCGCGTCGTAGATGTAGAGCCCGACCTCCGGGTCATTCATGTGCGAGGTGCCGAAGGCACGGCGGCCATGCACGGCGTACCAGGTAATGCCCGGCTGCCAGCGGTCGTCCCCGGATGGCGGCTCGATGACATACGACGACGGTTTCCGCCCCCAGTATACGAGCGCGCCGCCGTCCTGGGTGTAGAGGCCGCCGTCCTCACCGACGACTTTATCCAGCCAGCGCTCGGCGAGGGCATGCGGCGGCAACGGCGGTAACGCCGTCAGCGGCCCGGTTGTTTCCAGGTCATACGCCTGCTCGCCGACGAGCACGAAGGTCTCGAAGAAGCGCACCGGTTCCTGCTCTCCCTGGTTGCGAACGATGAGCAGCGCGCCCGTCGCGGGGTCATACATCTCCACCAGCAAGCCGGGGGTGAAGGCCATCCAGATGTGTCCGCCGGGTGTCAAGGCGATCTGCTGTGGTAAATATGCGTAGGCAGTCTTTTTCTCCGGTGGTGCCAGGTCCGTCACCCGTGTCAGGGTGGCGTCCGTGAGCGTCGCCCGGTACAGGCCGGGATGTTCACCGTGCGTGATGATCCACAGCGTCTCAGCGTCCTCCCAGGCGGCGTAGCGCGGCAGTTCCCCATCGGGAAATGCGACCGTGCCCAGCGAGGTAGTCGTACCGGTCTCCCAATCAAGGGCGACGATGCCCCGCTTCGGCAGCAGCGCGTAATAATTCTCGGTATGGGGTTTCCGCAGCAGGCATCCCCACCAGACTTCCGGCAAATCGTCGAAGACGATCCCGCGATAATGGCCGGTCTCCAGGTCGTAGAGGAGGTATTCGGAGAATGGGTCGGCGCGGTGATCGGTGCGCATGGCGAGGGTGGGGTGCCCCCACGGCCCGCGCTCCAGCACCCACGTCGCCCACACGGGGAAGGCATAGCGGCCGGGCATGGCGATCGTTTGCAGGGGGGAAGTCGTTGGCATGGCAGCCTCCTGGCAGAAAAACTCGTGCGCGGTATGCCCGGGGGGATGCATACCGCGCACGAATGGGAGCGAGTGAAGAACGGTTACGGCTCGAAGATGAGGAAGAAGCCCATGTTGTTGGAACTCACCCGGAATGTCATCTCGATATTCTCCCTCGGGCGAACCGGCAGCAGGAAGACGCCGGCCGATGCATCGTAGGTCGCTTTCGTGGAGAGCGGGATGGAGGCAACGTTACTGCGAGGTGCTTCGCTTCCGATTGTCACGGTTTTGAGGCTCACGTTGCCGCTGACGTTAGCAGACCCGGTAACCAATACCGCCATCTTCTTCATCGTCGGTTTCGGAACAGAGGGAACGATGGTCAGCGTCAGCTCGGCGCCAGCGTTACCCGTGAGCGACATGAAATAATAGTTCCCGATATTCGTGCCCCAACCGATGTTATACCAGTTGTTGACACGCGACCATCCGACTAATTTGCTGGCATTATAGACGGTGGTGCCGGTATTGGTCGGCGCGTAGGTCCACCATTCCACGCGCTGCGGGGTATTCGGCGGTCCGCCATGTCCATACCCACCGGCGCAAGAGATTTCTTTCGTCGTGGAATTGAGCGGGGTGCCATACAACGAGTGCTGATATTTTCCAAAGACCGGGACGTTATCCCAGGCGCTCATGGCGTAGGCCATGTCAATACCGTTGCTTACCAGCGCTTTGAAAACATTCGCGCTGGCAACGGACTCTTTGAAGACCGGGCCCAGGTAAACGAGTTCGCGGATCGGCGGGTCTTTCGGGATGCAATTCACGAACATCATGCCGCTGACCTGGTTCTCCGTCACGGACGCCACGTGGCCGTCAAGGTAGGAGAGCACCGTGCTTTTATTGTGGCGGGCATCCACCATGTTCAGCACTTTCGTGAGGTCATACGAACCGCCGTCCTTGATATAGTAGCCGTTGGATGCCGGCTTGGCGAGGTCACAGGTGAGCGGCGCATCGGAGGGATCGGTAATATCGCCCAGTGACACCCCCGAGAGGTAGGAACCGGCGACGAAGAAGTAGTCCGGCTCGGTGACCGACCCTTTATGCGTCAGCGTGGGGCAGTCGAGGGTTTTGATGGCGACGCCGTAGTTCGTGGTGAGCTGCACGGGCCAGTCTCCCGCCAGGGGCAGCTTCTCTTTATTGTCCTGCGAATACATCTGGAAGGCCAGCGCGATCTGCCGCTGGTTGTTCAGGCAGGAATTGGTTCGCGCTTTCTCCCGGGCTTTGGAGAAGACCGGGAACAGGATGGCGGCCAGGATCGCTATGATCGCGATGACCACCAGCAATTCGATGAGGGTGAACCCTCGGAATGACGAATGCCGCATGAAACACTCCTTTCATCAAATCAGATGGCGACGGAAACGCAGACTCCCGCGCCGCTGTTTACATTTCAAATGCCGGGAAGAGATAAAACGTGGTGGCGGTGGTGGCGATCTTCATCGTGATGACGATATCCTTGTCCGGCCGCACTGGCAGGGAATAAATCACTGCCTGGGTCTGCCACTTCCCTTGTTTCACGTTCGCAATCTCGGCCCGGGTGTTCGTAAACATTACCGGGGCATCGCTGCCGATCTGGATGCTGTCAACCCAGCCGGATCCAGAGCCCGCATTGGTCGCCGTTGCGACGACGATCGCCATCTTCTTAGATGTCGGCGCCGTGACATTCGGCACGATGGTCAGCGTGCAGGTTTTCGTGCCATTGGCAATGGTCGCGGACATATACGCGGCGGCGCTGGCGCCGTACCAGTAGACGCCCGGCCCGTATGTCGTGCCGTCATGGCCGCTGATTCGTGATACATTGCCGTACGGCGCCGCCTGCCCGAGCGTCGGGAGCTTCCACCAGGTCGGCTTTTCGGGGGGATAATTGAAACCGCCGGGCGAGTTTGCGACAGCCAGCTCACCTCCCGCGCCGTTAAGGTAATTCGCGCCATATTGCGTGCTTGTGCTCATGCCGGCATAAAAAGCGACACAGTCCGAAGACCACACCGGGCAGCGTGTCACCGCCAACCGGATCCCCATATTCTGCAGCTTCTTCGTCAGCGAGGTGTCTTCGGTGCTGTTTTGCGCCAGTCCGAAGCACAGCGGTTGGGAGAGAAGAATCTGTGGATCCACGCACGGAATGAAAAACGCGGGCGCGATGTCATCGCCTTTCACCCAGACGACGTGCCCATCCACATAGGAGACGACCGTGCCGTTATTATGGCGTGGGTCGGCTTGCGCGGCGGCGATGGTGAGGTCGGTGGCGTCGTCATCGTTAACGTATGGTGGGTTTTCACTCGGCTCCGCCAGGTCCAGCGTTAGGGGGGTTGCGATGGGATCGGTGATGTCACCGAGTGCCCGGTCAGCGAGGAAAGAGCCGGCGACGTAGAAGTAATCCGGCGCGGATTCATTGCCCGTGTGCGTGATGCTCGGACAGTCCCACACCTCGCCTTTCATGCCGTAGTCCGACGCGAGGATGCCGTTCCAGCCTTTCGCGGCCGGGAAGGTCTCCTGGTTGTCCTGCACATACATCATCAGCGCAATGGCGAGTTGCCGCTGATTGTTCATGCAGGAGTTCTGCCGGGCCTTTTCGCGGGCCTTGGCGAAGACGGGGAAGAGAATGGCGGCCAGGATCGCAATGATGGCAATGACCACCAGCAGTTCGATGAGGGTGAACCCTCGGGATCGCGTGACGGTTCGCATGAGATGCACCTCCTTCTAAAGTGAATCGGAAGCGAGTATAAGTTGCCGGCGCCCCCGACGCCGGCGGTCACAAACATCCGCGAACGATATGCGATTGTTCCATACCAATGTTGCGAGAGCATTTCCCGGAAACGCTCGGACTGCGTTAAAAACCATAAATGCATAGTCATTCGCATGAATATGCATTTAATTGTATGCCCGAAACGGCCGGCTGTCAAGGGCATACAGCGAGTTTCGGCAGGGGCGATAACTATTCATTTCGAGAACTCACTCTGCCGCGCGAGCGCGCCATACGTCTCCGGCCGGCGGCGTTGGCGCACGAATCGGCGTCGGTCCGGGGCGTCCGGGCCATCGCCGGGCCATTGGCGCTTGCGGTCAATCTCGATGATGCCCACCGCTAACCCGGCGGACTTGCCATGCAGCTCCGCCAGTACCGCGCCGTTTTGCGCGATGACCTGGCTGTGGCCGAGGGCGTTGCGCCGCCCGGGCGCGTAGCTGGAGAACACCACCGCGCAGTAGTGATCGCTGGCGCGCACGCGCAGGCGGTTCTGCCCCATATCGCGGTCCTCGTCGGGCAGTGTGTAGCCGTTAGAGGGGTGGAGGATTATCTCCGCCCCTGCTTCCTCACAGCAGGCGGCGGCTTCGGGAAACTGGATATCATAACAGATATTGAAGGCATAACGCCCCAGCGGAGTCTCGCAAACGGTGTAGGATGAGCCGGCGGTGAAGTAGTCTTCCTCCGGGCCGGGGGCGAGATGCACTTTCTCGTAGCGCAGGATCACCTCGCCGCGGTCATCGAGGATAAGGCCGAAATTGAATAATCGCCCCTCGCGCGCGCCGGGCAGGCTGGCGCCCACATAGAGGCCGGTTTTACGGCAGAGCGCGCCGAAGCGCTCCAGGAAAAGCCCCTCGCTCCAGGTGTAGAGGCGGACGGCATCTTCAATCATCGTCGGGTTGGGCGGGACGCCTTCACCCGGCGCCGCCAGCACTCCGGGCTCGAACGCCACTTCCGGCAACAGCAGGAACTGCACGCCGCGCGCGGCGGCGCGGGCGGCCCAGCCTTCCAGGTAGCGCAAATATTCCTCACCATAGGCGCGGCAGTACCCTTCATCGTAGGTGGAGGAGCCGATGTTGTAGCTGCGAAAATGCCGGTTGCGCGCGGCGGGGTCGTGGCGGTGCCGGTAGACGACGCGGTCGGTCGCTCCCAGCGGCGGTTCTGTCAATGCGCATGAATTGAACCGCGCTAGCCAGTCACAACCGTTACCATCTTCTGCGCATGCAGGAAGGAGGAAGTGACAAAGTTGACGCGAAATAAGGCAATTCATGCGGATGAAACCATTGCGCAAGCTATACGTCAAACTGTATGTGGAGGTGCCGCCATGTCGCGACGCGCGCTGTTCCTGTTGTGTGCCCTGGGGTTGCTGCTGATGGTGCCGCTACAGGCGGCCCCATTAGGCCAGTGGACATTGACGGAGAGCCTGGGCTACGCGTGGACGCGTGAGTTGATCAGCTATCCGCTACCCGCGGCGCTGAAATTGGCGCCTGGCCAGGAGCGCGGCTACATCGTGCGCGATGACGCCGGGGCGGCGCTGCCCTTCCAGTTCTACGCCGACCCGGTGCAGCCGGCGAAGGTGTCATTGCTGTTGCTGGTTGACTTGCCGCCGTATGCCACCCGCACCTTCACGCTGGAGAAGGGGAAGAATTCCGCTGTCAATCCGACCGATCTGGCCCTGAAGCGCGAAGGAGACAACTATCTGGCGACCTTCGGCCGCGCCGCCGCGCGCCTCGCCGGACCGGTGAAGGCCAAACCCGGCACGCCTTTCGCGCAACTGCCTGCGCCCATCCAGACGGTGAAGGGCGTCTCCGGCGCCTGGCTGGGGGAGGGGAGGCTGGCGGGGACGATGCCGGTGATGAAGTACGAGTGCGTCGTCGAAGCGAACGGCCCGCTGGTGGCACAGGTTCGCATGCGGTATAACTTCAGCCCGCGCAAGTTTTATCAGGCTCGCGTGCGCATGATCGCCGGCGAAGCGGTGCTGCTGGTGGAGGAAGACTACGCGCTCTCCGAGGAAGAGGTGAAGCAGATCA
>JAKIYB010000094.1:0-5729 GCA_022708765.1 Armatimonadota bacterium
CCGGACAGTCAATGGGTGACGATGTATCGCAAGGCGGTGACGCGGTTAGGCGGCCTGCCGGATACACTGCTCGCCTGCGCGCTGGACGCGGAGATCCCCGCCGCCGGGCCGCGGTCACCGGCGTTCGTCTTCCTGCCGGAGATGGGGGTGATGGCCTCCACGCGGCGGCTGGGCGAAGCGACGGTGAAGCTCTTCCTCATGGGCAACAAGGCCGGGGCCGGCCATACACATGAGGACAAGGGCAGCTTTGTACTGGAGTTCGCCGGCGACACCTTCGCCCTGGATCCCGGCACCACCGACTACAGCTCGCCGCTGGCCGGCCTGTTGCAGCACTGCGAGCGGCACAACATGCTGGTGCCCACCGGCACCACGGCGCGGCCGCATCCGCGCTGCCCGCTGCCCGCTGATGTGAAGCCGGCCGGAAGCGGCGACGATGTGACCTTCTACGCCGAGATGGACCTGACCACCGGCTGGGAAGCGTATTACCGCCGCTGGACCCGCCGTTGGGATGCACCCTCCCCCGACGTGCTGGCTATCACCGATGCCTGGGAACTGGCCGCCGGCGACGGCGTGGATTTTTACTGGCAAACCCGCCTGCCGGTGGCGGTGGACGGCCATGCCATCACCATCACGGGCCGCCACGCCCGCGTCATTATCGAGGCGCCGTCGGATACCACCGTGCGCGTGGATGAATTGTCGTTGCTTGACGGCGTGCAGCATCGCATCGCCATCCACAACCCGGCGATGGCGGGGGAGATGACAGTGCGAATACGGTTGACGCGGTAAGGGGGTATACCATGGCATCTGACATGGAACCGATTTACGCCTCGCGCCCGACGTTTTTCAGCCTTGGTCAGGTCTATCGGCTATACCCTGACCGGCTGGAACTCCCTTTTTTCGGATGCAAAATCGTCGTACCTTTGGCAGATATCATCACCCTCGACGTGCGGCCCGCTTGCGTGGTGTGCGATCTGTTTCGCGGCAATGGCCGGGCGGCGCTGGCGCTGAAGCTCGATCTCGCCGACCTCGCGCCCCACGTCGCCCTCCACCGGCGATCCGGAACGTTCAAATTCCTGCGCTTCACGCCGGATGATCCGGCGGGATTTGTGGAGGCGTGGCAACGTGCTATCTCGTAGTCCGCGCCCTCCGCGGCGCGTGGTAACGCAATGCGCAACCGCGCGCGACAACACCGCCATTGATAGCGCCACGAGTCACAACACGGTGTAGAAATTCGACGACCACGCGCAACAAACAAAGTAGATGAAGAAGGTTCTTATGATACCGACCATCTCACAACAAGGTTACCTGCTTAAATTCCAACCAGCGAAACGTAATCACCCGTCACATATCTTTTGTGGTGAAAACCACTGCCGTGATGCTTGGTGCCCGAACTGTAATAAACCACTGCTTCGATTGTTGCAGCTTGACACATCAGATACTCGACTCGGGCTGTCAGACGTATTTCCTGCGGGTTTGCCGCTCTATTATTGCTGGACCTGCACTATTTATAAAGATCTGTTCTGTTATCAGGTGAATGCTGAAGGAACGATTTCTATCCTTCGGTATCGGCAAGGTCTCTATGACTATGAATATGAGATTCCTTATCCTTATGACGACTATCCAGCTTTCTTCCCTGAAACTGCCGTCGAGTTGGTGCCATTGACGCAGAAAGAACAAGCCTTTATCTACGAAATGAATGCTACCATCGATACACGCACTGGCACCGAGCCACTCGATGAGGAATTGTGCGACAAACTATATGGTACCGGCCACCAGGTTGGTGGTGAGCCCTTTTTGATATTCCCGTGGAACTATGAGGAAATGCGTTGTCCGTTGTGTCGCAAGGAGCTACGCTTCTGTGCCAGTATCTGGAATGAGTGCCTGGACGAACGGGGATTTGCTGGAGACGAATGGGTTCAACACTTGTTTTTCGTCTGTTTGGATTGCCACGTAGTGATGGCTGACGAGAACACAACATAATAATATCTGCGCTTTACGCCGGATGATCCGGCGGGATTTGTGGAGGCGTGGCAATGGGTGGTTAGCGGGTAAGATTTGGGCGGGCGAGCGTCCCCGCGAGCCGACTCCGGATGGAAGTGATGGCATGTCGTGTTCGTGAAATAGGCTATCTCGTGCGCACGACGGATAAGACTTCCACCCGGAGACGGCTCGCGGGGACGCTCGCCCGCCCAGAAAAACGATCACGATTTGCTGGCAGTATCAGAAACTCATTTCGGCATGTTAGCGCTGTTCAAACAGCACCCACACGCCCGGTCGATTGAGCTGGACGATGATGATGACCGAAAGCACGATGTAGACGAGCAGCGGAATGATGCTGACGGCGACGA
This sequence comes from Armatimonadota bacterium, assembly GCA_022708765.1. Classification (GTDB taxonomy): domain Bacteria; phylum Armatimonadota; class Hebobacteria; order CAIYQO01; family CAIYQO01; genus JAKIYB01. Next base: position 2,349 of record JAKIYB010000094.1, read on the forward strand.
CATTGGCGATTCCCATCCCCATCCAGGGAGTAACATCCTTGCTAAGCCAGAGGAGTGCCAGAAACACAAACGGAAATGACACTTGCAGGAGGATGTTCGCGACAAGCAAGAAGGGCATCGAAAGCCGCCCCCAGGCACGACGTCGGCGAACCGCAATGAGATGCAGCACATATGCCGCGGTCGCCGCACCGTGATACCCAACCATCATCAGTAATGTCGTAAAAAAGAACGTTCCATCCGGATCCCAACCACTAGGTGGCCAACCACCAGGCGACATCAACATCCAAATTGTCACCCCGGCAAGCCCGAGGAACGTCAACCCAAACGATACGGTGATGATCCAGAGCAGCACCATGACTGTCATCATCCGCTCCGGCTCCTGAATTACGGGCTCATGGATGGCGACGGTTGGAGGTACCAGCGACGTAGCCTCATATTCTTCTAGAGGTTCATCCATCTCTTCTTCTTCATCTGCGTCCATCGGCGTAATCTGCGGTTCCACCCACCTTCCGTCACTTCACCCCTTCATACACCCGATACCCGCTGCCCTGGCCGGCCTGGGTGACGGTGGCAAAGTGTTTTTCCATTTCCTTTGCGAAGGTGCGGGCGCCCTGTTTGGTGCGGGCGACGAGGTAGAGGCGGCCACCGGAGGGCAGGTGGGCGGCGGCGGCGGCGATGAGACTGAAGACCACGGCGTTGCCGGCGCGGATGGGCGGGTTGGTGAGGACGACGTCGAACTGTTCGTCGGCCACCGGGTCAAACCCCTCGCCCTGGCGCACCTCGGCGTTGTGCACGACATTCGTCTCCAGGTTCTGCCGCGCCAGCTTCACCGCGCGCTCGTTGGGATCGGTGAGGATGACGTGCGCCTCCGGCGCCAGCTTCGCCGCCGCGATGCCGATGACGCCGTAGCCGCAGCCGAGGTCGAGGATGCGCCGCGCGCCGGCCAGTTCCATCGCTTTGATGAGTTCGCGGCTGCCCAAATCGGTGTGCCCGCGCGAAAAAACGCCGCGGTCCGTCCACAGCTTCAGGGGGATGCCGCGGAGCGTGTCCTCGTATATCACCGGCTGGCTCAGCGACGTGGGCTGGGCGGCATAATAATGTTCAGAGCGATCGTCAGGCATGGACGCATATTTCTGGAAAAACGGGCGGTTCCCTGCCGGGACGGTGAACGCAGACCGTGTTATGATAGGATAGCGTGACATGCGCCGGCCTATCCAGCCATTAAAAAAGGAGCCCGTTATGCGCGTCTTCGCCTGCTGTATCCTCCCCTGTCTGCTGTTCGGTATAGCCGTTGCGCAGGAGGCGCGCGATCCCTACGAGGTGGCGAACCTGCTGCGGCAGATTCCGCCGCTAACGCATGACGCGACCGGGCGCTGGCCGGTGATCTGCTGGGAGCCGTTCATCACGACCGCGAAGGACAACAGCTTCTGGCAGGGCACGCCGCTGCCGGTGGAGACGTACCGAGAGTTGCTGAAGCGCGGGTTGGCGGCGACGGTGCGGCTGGACGCGAAATATATCCCGATGGCGCTGGCGATTCAGCAGGCGGGGATGCCGGTGATCATGATGGAGGGCGGCGGGGGGAACGCGCCGGGATCGGAAGCACCGGATACGCTGCATAAACTGCCGAAGGATTTCACGCCGAAAGGCAGTGTGCATCCCTGCCCGCTGCTGCTGGCCGGCTGGCACAACCGCGCGATGAAGGTGCGCGAGACGCTGAAGGCCTTCAAGGACGCCGGCGTGACGGTGAACGCCGCCTGGCTGGACTGGGAGAACGAGCCCATCTGGGGCGCGAACGAGTGGGAGCAATCGAAAAATTGCTCGCGCTGTCAGGAGCTTTTCCCACCGAGTGTATTGAACGATTACCCCGCCTATCGCGCCTTCATCCTGCGTTTCCGCCAGCAGCTCTTCAGCACCTATCTCTGCGCGCCGATTCTGGAAGCCTACCCGAAATGCAGCGTGACGAACTGGGCGGTGGTTTACTCCACCCCGGAGCGCCCGGCCACGCACTACTGGGGGCGTTTCCTCTTCCCGCCGATGGACGGCGGATTGTTCACCGCGACGAACCCGGTAGCCTACGGCAATGACATTTATAAGATGCTGCACTGGGGCACGTATTTTCAGGACCTGCCGGTAACGCAGGACCGCATGGACCGGCTGTACCTGCACATCATGTTCTCTCAGATGTCGGACAACGCGGAGAATCTGACAAAGTGGGCGCCGGAGAAGCAGAGCATTCCGTGGGTGTGCCGCTACTGCCCGGACGTTGAGGATGAGACGATCCCCATTCTCGACCGCGCGCGTTATCAGGAACTGCTGCGCCATCTCTGGCTACGCGGCGCCGACGGCCTGCAGGTCTTTAACGCGAACCGGCCCAGGCTGCCGCACATCCGGCTGGAGGAGGTGCGGGACGCGGTGGCGAGCATGGACGAGATGCTGCGATACCGCAAATTCCTGGAAAAGGGCACGATTATGACCACCACCGTCCTGCTTCCCGCTGATGATGGTGCCATCTGGTCAGGTCTCCGCCTCGATGACGAAGCCATCGTGCGCGCCTTCACGCTGGCGGCGCAGCCGGCCACCCTCGTGTTCACCCCGTGGGAGGACGCGGCCATCCTCGCGCTGGAGGCGCCGCCGGCGGGGGCGACGTACCATCTCTATCGCCAGGGCGAGGGCGTGCGGGTGGTGAAGGAATAAGAGAGTCTCAAAAATGCCGCGGGCGGAGGCGATCCCGGCTCCCGCCCGCGGCTGTTGGGGCATCCTGCCCATCCCACCTCTCAGGAGGCTCGTGAGAGTGCAGGTGACGTTCGGTGGCTCACGGCCATTCGTATGATACCCCCCGTAATCCCGCGCGTGACGGTAAAAACGCGCGGCGTACGCCGGATGTATGGGATTCAGGCAGCGACCCGCGCCCCTTCCCACGGGGGCGCGCGCGCCCACCGGCGGCAGGCGGGCGGGCCGGGATGCCGCCCCGTCTGCGAGCACGCGGCGGAGCGGGCGCGGGCGCGGGGATTGTGTTATTTCCGAAAAAGCTGTACCGTGTGAGCGCGCGCCGCGGGACGGACGCGCCGGAAGCGGATTCCCATGAATGATTTCTTAGACCTGCTCAATGCCATGCCGTTTCTCGGCGCGGTCCTCTGGGGCATTCTGCACGGCCTCACGCCGCACGGGCATTCCTGGCTGGTGATGCTGCCCTTCGCACTGGGCGGCATTACCGCGCGCGGCATGCTGCGGCTGGCCATCGCCTACGGACTGGGGATGATCGTGGTCGCGGCCGCCACCGGCGCGCTGCTCGGGTCGCTGGCGCGGGTGGTGCCGGAAGCCTGGCATCAGGGGGTCGAAATCGGCGTGGGGGTGATGCTGGTGGTGATGGGGCTAGCCTTC
>JAKIYB010000094.1:5739-11374 GCA_022708765.1 Armatimonadota bacterium
GTGCACCACACCATGGACCATATCTGTGGCGAGCACTGCCACACCAGCGGCGAGCAAAAACTGCTGCGCTCGGGCACCATCGCCGGGCTCTTTGTCGTGGGCATCTTCAGCATGCTCATCCCCTGCCCCACCAACTACTGGCTCTACGGGCAATCCTTCGTCTCGCGCTCGCCGGTGGACGGCGCCATCCTCTTTGTCGCCTACGCGTTGAGCACCAGCGTGACGATCTGCGTGGTGGCGATGCTCATGGCCTCCTCGCGCGCCCTGCTCGCCCCGCTGGAACGGAAAGGCAATCGCCTGCTCATCCTCCGCCTCAGCGGCCTCATCGTCCTCCTCGCCGGCGCCTGGATGCTCTGGCTCGGCTTCCACCCGCATGATCACCAGCACCACGGCGAGCATGAGCATGAACATGGCGCGCGGCCGGCAGCGGTGTGGCAGGTGGCGATGCGATAACGACTACTTATTGTAGGTCGTCACGTTGCGTGTAGTTCTTCGTCTCAATGCAGACGTTCTTGTCGGGAATGTCCCGCCGTGGCATTCCCGACAAGCATTGATACCGACGCTGTTGGCAAGATACAGCATGGCAACCTACTACAATTACTCTTCCAACGCCGCTAGCCACTCCCGCACCGTCTTCCCCGCGACGACCAGGTCCGGGGCAATCTCCGCCAGCGGCTCCAGCACGAAGCGGCGCTGGGTGAGGTAGGGGTGCGGCAGGCGCAGCGTCGGGGTATCGCGCGTTTCGCCCTCATAGATGAGTATATCAATATCCACCGTGCGCGGCCCCCAGTGCTCCGTGCGCACGCGGCCGAGATCGGTCTCGATAGCCTTCACCGCCGCCAGCAACGCCTCCGGCGCCAGCGCCGTCTCCAGCGCGGCCGCCATATTCAGGAAGGCGGGCTGGTCCGTCACCCCCCACGGCGGCGTTTCGATGACGCGGGACTGTGCGGTTACTTGCGTTTCCGGCAGCGCCCCCAGCCGCGCCACCGCTTCACGCAGATACCCGGCGCGGTCGCCCAGGTTGGAGCCGAGGGAGAGATAGACGCGGTGCATGGTCATGGGTTCATGCTACCGGGGTAGTGAATAGATGTCAACGCCATGCAATGGCGAACCGCCGTCGAAAAGTATGGTATAATACGCATGATAATGATCGGTCAGTGAAAAGGATTGACGACATGGCGCACGTTCGACAACACGAACAGAAGCGAAAAACCCGCCTTCACGGCCACGCGGTTGTCCAGGTGCGCCCCTGCACACCTGCCGAGTTGGAATCGAGCGGCGCCGGCTGGGATGATGATGCTCTGCGCACCCGCATTCAGCAGTCGCTTACCGCCATCGAGCAGCATGGCACCATTGTGATGAAAGTCGTCGAGAAAAAGCCGTCCGCGTGAAGTTCCATCAGCAGTAGAGTCCATAATGACAGGATCGTCAAAGATTACCATTGCCGTCAGCCCGACGGTTTTTACCGACCTGGCCGTCATCGGTTTTCACTCAAGTAATTTCGAAGCGGTGCTCTGTGCCGTCACCGATGATCTTGCCGCCATCACCGCGCAGGGACATCTACTGACCACCTCGCGCATCTCACCGGCGCGATGATATTGACCATGTTGCTCGTTTCCTGATGAAGGCCGTATTCTCATATACCGATGAAGGTGCAATTACGATAGTCGTCATTGCGCTACAGGCGCCATACCATGCCGGTGATGACGCGGGAAAGCGGCGTCTTCGCCTTCCATAAAGGTCATCAACAGCATTCAGTTCTTCTGCTATTGTCCCCACCCGCGCGAACACGGTACAATACCCCCGGAGGAACAATCTCGTGCTTGATATTCTTCGCATGTTGGAGCAGGACGGCCGCCTGACCGCCGAGCAACTGGCCGAACGCAGCGGGCGGAGCGTGGACGAGGTGCGCCGCATCGTCGCGGAGGCGGAGCAGGCGGGCATCATCCGCAAATACAAGGCGGTCATCAACTGGGAGCGCGTGGAGGAAGGCGAGCAGGACACCTACGCCTTCATCGAGGTGAAGGTGACGCCGCAGCGCAGCTTCGGCTTCGACGCCATCGCCGAGCGCATCATGCGTTTTCCGGAGGTGCAGTCGCTCTACCTGCTCTCCGGCAGCTACGATCTGCACGTGGTGGTGAAGGGAAAAGACCTGCGCGACATCGCCCGCTTCGTCTCCACCAAACTCTCCGCCCTCGACACCGTGCTCAGCACCACCACCCACTTCGTGCTGCGTTGCTACAAAGTGGACGGCGACATCCTGGAAGACGGCGAAGCGCCCGACCGATTGCCGGTGTCGCCGTAGTGGGAATGCACAATGGCGAATGGTGAATAACGAATTGAGAACGGCAGAAGGATTACCCTTCGTCCTCTAGAACTGTCTCGCGCCCCGGCATGATTGTCCGGGGCGCGAGCGCATGTGAGGGTCGCGTTACGGCGCGCCGGTAGCGGCGGGATACCCATTGGTCACCGCCCCGGAGGTGTTCATCATCTGCGTGGTGCCGAGCACCTGCGGCGATCCGGCGGTCTGCGGCACGATGATGACCGTCCCCGCCGGCAGCACGATGGCCGACCCCGGCTGCACCGTCATCCCCGGATACATCTCCGTGGTGCCGAGTACCTGCGGGGTGCCGGTGGTGGGCACGCCGGCCGCCGCCGTGCCGCTCCACCAGTTCGCCGCGGCCAGGTTCTGCTGCGACGTGGTGACGTTGCCCAGCGCGGTATTGTAGTTCGTGTGCCAGGTCTGTAGCCAGGCGTTGCTGGCGAAGGCCGGCTGATAGGCGCCGGGCGAGTTCTGCTGGAAGCCGGAGCGATACACGGTGAACTGCTGCGTCGCCGGCTGCCAGTAGGCCACGGTGAAGGTATTCAACCGCTGTGCCAGGTAGGGGCGCTGGTCGGCCGGGATCATGCTGAGTTCCCGGTTGAACGCGGCGATGTCGTTGCTCAACGTCATCGCCTCCGCCTGCAGTTGCAGCGCGGTGGTGCGGTCATACTGGGCGCTTGGATTCATCGCCACCTGCTGGCGGAAGAGTTCCTCCCGCGCCTGGAGCTGATTCATGCGGTCCACCAGCATCTGCCCGCGCAGTTCCAGCGAGGCGGCGCGGATGTCGGCGCGGGTGGCGCGCAGTTCGTTAATCAGGCAGGCGGTCTCCATCGAGATATTCGCCGGGCAGCCCGGCATGGTCGTCATTGTCGTGCCCGCGACGGCCACCCCGGTAGTGGTGGTGGTCGTCGTGCCGGTCACCCCCGCCGCGCCCGGGGTGGACGACGCCGGCACGGTCGTTGTCGCGGCGGCCAGCGCCAGGCTTCCGAACGCTGCCATCGCAACCATCACAGTCAACATCCTCATACGGTACCTCCTTGACGGAAGAGTTGTCGCGATGTCATTCTGCCACGTGACGGACGGGATGGTGAGCGGGAATAGCCCAAAAGCGCGAGAATGTGCACTCTCCCGCACCTGCGCGGAAGGAATAGGCCACATGCGGGTGACGGCGACGCGAGGCATGGTGGCTCATTCGCACGAGCATGCGGCCGGATGTCTGATTAAACGCTCAAAAGTGCGTGAAGCCCCAGGGGAGCGACTCCGCGTGTGCGCCATCCGCCAGCAGGATGTCGGCTGAATCATCCATCGAGCCGATGCGGGTCAACGGCAGCGGCGCCAGCCGCGCGCGCAGCGGCGCCTCCGCCGCCGGCGGGGCGGTGAAGAGCAGCTCGAAATCCTCGCCGCCGAAGAGGGCCAAGTCCAGCGGGTCGGCGGGAGTGTGCTCCGCGCGCAGCCAGTCGCAAGCCTGATGCACTAGCGGCGGAATTGGCAGCGCGTCTCGCTCGACGCGGGCGCCGACGCCGCTCATCCGGCAGAGGCGGTGCAGGTCGGTGGCCACGCCGTCGCTGAGGTCCATCATCGCCGTCACCAGGCCACTGGCCGCCAGCGCGCGGGCGGCGGCCAGGCGTGGCCGCGGGCGCAGTTGCGCGTCCACGCACGGCTGCAGGCTTGCCTTCCAGGCGCGGCCGCGCTCGAGGATGCGCAATCCAGCGGCGGCCATCCCGAGGGCGCCGGTGACGTAGAGCGCGTCGCCGGGGCGGGCGCCGGAGCGGGTGAGAAGTTCGTGCGCCGCCACGCGGCCCAGCACGGTGAAGGAGAGGGTGAGCGGCCCGGCGGAACGGATGGTGTCGCCGCCGACGATATCCACGCCGGCCTTCTTGGCCAGTTCGGCGATGCCCTGGTACAGCGCGACGGCGTCTGCGGTCGGCCACCCAGGCGGCACGGCGAGGGCGACCACGGCGTGGGTAGGAGCGCCGCCCATGGCGGCGATGTCGGAGAGGTTTTGCGCCAGTCCCTTCCAACCCAGCGCGTCCGGCGCGCCCCAGTCCAGCCGGAAGTGGACGCCCTCCATCAGCAGGTCGGTGGTGATCAGCAGCAGATCGCCGCCGGGCAGTTCCACCGCGGCGGCGTCATCGCCGATGGCCAGCCGCGCGTGGCGCGCCGGCGGAAGACACCCGGCCAGGGCGGCAATCAGCGCGTCTTCGCCGGGCAGCGATTCCGCTGTCACGGCGTCTTCTCTTCCGGCTTCTCGATGTAGAAGACCTTCCACGCGCCGTCCGCCTGCCGCAGGTACATTTTGAAGGCGCCGCATGATATGGTGGCCATGCCTTTTGCTTCAACGGGCGGAATGGTGGTGTCGCGCTTCATCTGCGCCAGATCGGGATACGACCAGGAGACTTCGGCGCGCTTCATAAACGCGCCGCCCGGCGCGATGGCCCCGAACTTGATGCTCACGACTTTCGAGCCGGTGTCGAGGATTTTGGCGTTGCTCAGGTCCGTCGCCTGCTTCACGGCGGCCAGATCATTTTTTTCAATGGCCGCCAGAAAACCGTCCGCCGCGCGCACTACCGGGTCATTGGCGGTGGTCGTCCGCGAGACCGTGATGATCAGCAGCACCAGCACCACCATGCCGAGAAAGATGAAGAATGTGGTCGAAGAACGCATCGTCGCCTGCTCCTCTACAGTAACCGCGCAAGCATGTCAGGGCTCCGCGCGTGAGTATTATACCGCAGGAACGCCCGGTTTTGAACCTTATCCGGCAAAGCGATTTTTCATGGGGCGTAAGCCTACCGCGAATCGTCCACCCAGAACTTCTCAAAAATGGTCGAGAGGGAGAGTTCGGAGTGGATGCGGCGGATGGCCTCAGCGAGCATGGGCGCGACGGAGAGCGTTTCCACCTGCGGAATCTGTTTCTCTTCCGCCAGCGGGATAGTGTCGGTGATGAGCAGTTTTTCGATGGGCGACTCCTGCAGGCGCGCGATGGCCGGGCCGGAGAGCAGGCCGTGCGAGGCGCAGGCGTAGACGGCGGTGGCGCCGCGGTTTTTCAGCGCCTTCGCGCCGGAAACGAGCGAGCCGGCGGTATCCACCATGTCGTCCACCATGATGGCGCGCTTGCCGTCCACGTCGCCGATCACGTCAATGACCTCGCACTCGTTCGGCTCTGGGCGGCGCTTGGCGATGATGGCCAGCGTGGCGCCCAGCCGATCGGCGAAGGAGGAGGCGCGCCCCACGCCGCCGACGTCGGGGGAGACCACCACGGTGTTGCCGTCGCCCAGCCCCTGCTCGCGGAAATACTGCGCGAAGAGCGGTCCC
>JAKIYB010000095.1:0-11064 GCA_022708765.1 Armatimonadota bacterium
CGGCAAGCGGCGTCGCGTGGTTTTGCGGCCAGCGCCGACGCCTTCGTCACGCCATGCGCCTTTTCACCATGACAAGTCGCGCAGTTGGGCGCGTTCGCTTTCCCGGTCGCGATGGCGTTGCCATGCACGCTGGTCTCCATCGCGTGCGCAACCTCGGTGTGGCAGGAGGCACAGCGCGAAGATCTCGTCACGGCGTTTTGCGGCGGCTGAATGCGGTGGGCGTTGGCATCATGGCAGGCGCGGCAACTGCGTTCAGCGTGGGCGGAGCCCACCATGGACTTCACGCTATCCACATGGCAGGACCGGCAGGCGTCATCGGTCTTTGCTGAGAGTGACGGTGCGCGCCGGACGGCATGCATACTGCCGGTATGACAGGTGACGCATGCCAGCTTCGCCCCTTTGTGAACGCTGCCGGCCAGTGCGGTTTCGATATCATCGTGGCAAGTGCGGCAACTTTCGGAAGTCGCCCGCACGCCTGGCGCGCGGATCGCATGCGGGTTGCGCTCATGACAGGAACGGCAGGTGGCTCGCGGTCCGCCGTGGATGCCGGGTTGCCCGTGGATGCTTTGCTTCACCGCGGCGGCATCTTTCGCGTGACAGGTCGCACAGGCGGCGTCCCGCGCTGCCAGCGACTGCGCGCTTAGGCGGGCAATCGCATGGGCGCTGCCGGGATGGCAGCTCTGGCAGGTCGGCGCCTTCCCCTTCGTCGCGCCGGCGCGATGCACACTGCCGGCCATCTGTGCACCGATCTGCGAGTGACAACTGGCACAGGCGACTTTTTTCGCGAGAGCCTGTTCCGGATGCGGGAAGCGGTCAACCCCGCGATGGCACTGCTGGCAGGTGAGTTTGCCGTGTGCGGATGAGGTTAGCTTAGCCATATCTTTGGCTTCGCCATGACACCCCAGGCAGGTTTCCACGTCCGAGGCGGCGATCACCTCCGCGTCATCCTGCGCTTGAGCGGGGGATGGGTGGGAAGAGAAGAACGCCAGACCCACCGCAATGGCAAGCACGATGGCATACAGAAACCAGGCTGCGTTTCGCATAATGGCAATCTCAATGCTGATATTGGATAGCGCGAGGGACTTCAGACAATGAGTCGAAGCGCCAACAAAAGCCAAAGCTCCACTATTGCAGGCAACCATCCACGCCGGGGCGCCGCCTAAACTTGTGAAGCATGGCACGAACAGGTCCGGTGGCGTATCACTCCCTTGAAAAGTATCATAGCGGACCCAGTTATGTCAACACTCCCGATAGAGTGCATCAACTATCAGCGAGCATGTCGCCATCTCTCACGTCCAACGAATCGGGCCTTCCCACACAATATTGGCGATGCGCCAGAAGAATATTGTGAAAAAATGCGCAAATGCGTTGACGCTAGCTTATTCAACGTGTAAAGTATAGAGAGAAGTACGGTGATGATGGTCATTGTTTGAGGCCCATGCAAATGGCCGGCCTCGCAGGGGAGAGCAACCGTGAAACTGTCAACCCGCTCGACGTATGGACTGCGCGCATTGACCGTGTTGGCCTGCAAATACGGACAGGGACCGGTGCTCTTGCGCGATATTGTGGAGATCCAGCAGCTTCCCACCACCTATCTGGAGCAACTTATGGTGTTGCTGCGGAAGTCTGGCCTTGTGACTGCCACTCGCGGTGTCAATGGCGGATATCGCCTGACGCGCGATCCACGCGAGGTCACGCTGGCGGAAGTTGTGCAAATTCTCGAAGGCCCCATCAACCTCGTCGAATGCTCCGCGATTGTGAATTGCGATCGCCAACCCGAACGCTGCGCGCTGCGCGATATCCTCAACGGCGCCAGCCAGGTACTGACCGATTACCTCAGCAACATCACCCTCGCCGAGTTGTGCGAGCAGCAGCGCGCCCTCAATACTCGCCTGGGGCTTCCCACCGCAGCCCGCTGACCATGCGCGTTCTCTCACTGCCTTGGCAGGTATTTTTTCTCGCGAGTCTTCCGGGGCAGGAAAAGACACATCCGCGGCGTAATTGAAAAAAGAACACATCCTTCGCTCCACGGGAGGATTCCCCATGTATTGGATAGCTCGCGGCTTCATCCTACTGCTGACTCTCTGGTTCGCTTCGATGGCGCTGGCACAACTCCCAGACCCCGCGACCGGCGGCAAAGGCGGGAAACCAATTGACCTGCTGCTTTACCGCGGGTATTCAGAGTGGGATTTTGGGCGCCAGCCTGCGCTGGACGCGACGTACCAAGGCATGCTTACGGCGCGCGGCTATCGTATCACCGAAGTCAGTGAGTGGCAACCGCTGACGCTGCCGTTCCTCCAGCAGTTCAACACGGTGATCTACCTTGGCCCCAGCGCCTGCTGGGGCGGCGGCTACTATGATCTTACAGGCTGGCGCAGTGGCATGCACCTCGCAACGGTACGTCGGAATGCCGACGTGCTGCGGCAGTATGTCGAAGCCGGGGGCGGGTTGTTCATCGTAGCCGGGCTGGAAGAGATGGGCATGCGCACCACGGAATCGCTACAGCACCTCTTCAAACCGTATGACCTCTGGACGGAGTGCGCCGTCGTGCGCGATGTGGCGCACACGTATGAAGCGGCGAAGGTTATCAAAATCTTTCCGGTCAATTACTGCTGGACCGAGCAGATCGCCGCGCATCCAGTAACAACCGGCGTCAAACGGGTTTATTACCCCGCTTACGCGACGCGTTGGGATGATAACTACACGACAATCCCGCTCTTCCCGCGCGGCAAAGCCTGGACGACGCTGGTGCAGAGCATGCCCGGGACACAGAGCGCCTGGTTGCGCAGCACGATTTACGATCCCAAGGCGGCCTGGGTGCCTGTACCCGGAGCGAACGATCCGGCGATCGTGGTGGCACGGGAGTATGGCAAAGGTCGTCTGGCAGTTACCGGCATCTCACCGTTCTTCCTGTTTTATTTTACATATGCGAAGGATGGCGCATTTTCAGAATCCGCTTTCTCGCGCATTGACGGTATTGCGATGGAGAAAGGCGACGGCACGATGCCCAGCGATTTGCATACTCTGCTGGACAATCTCTATCGCTGGCTGGCGCAGGGCTCGCTGCCGGTGGGGATGGGCGGATATGATGCCGCTGGCGGCGTGAAGCCTTCCGCGCCGCAGCCACTCGAACCGGGATTCATGCTGGCGGACGTGTGGGCGAAACGCGACCCGACAATGCAGGGGAAAGCGACGCGGCCGATGCGCGTGCTGGTGGGCGCCCACAGCGCGATGAGCGACGGCGCCGGCACCCCCGCGGAGTGGGCGGCGGCCGCGAAAGCCGCGGGGTACGATGTCATCTGCTTCACTGAGAGTCTGGAAAAAACAGATATTGATCGTTGGGCAGCCTTTGTTGAGGCGTGCGCGGCGGCGTCCGATTCGCGCGTCGCGCTACTGCCAGGCCTGGATATGGGCACTGACCTGGATGACCGGTTCCTGGTGGTGGGGCATACCGGGCGCATCCGCACGCACCTGCTCACCGACGACCGCAAGCAGTTATTCTGGACCGGCCATCTGCTGCTAGGCATGGGCGACGTGCTGCCCATCGCCGCCCGACCGGCACGGCTGGCGCAGAATCGTCAGAAGGGAGCCCTGCCGCCAGACCTGTATAGCCATGTCTCCGGCGTAGCTGTGGCGACATATCGCGATGGCAAGCTTGTGGATGACGGCATGTTCGCCTACCAATGGCTTACCGATAACGCTTCGCTGCCGATACCGGTAGCCGTGCATGAGGTTTTTGCCCCCACTGAACTTCAGACGGCGGTGAAGATCGGCCTGCAGAACTATGTGAATGCCGACACGCCCATCAATGCTGCTGATTTTTACCGGCAAGGGATGGCGAGTTTCGGCGGCAATCCGGCCAGACGCTACCTGAGCTCCGGCCCGCTGATAGATGATTGTCGCATTGACAACTGGCAGTCACCAACGTGGAATGTCACGCTGGAAGCGCATAGCGCTCAGCCAATTACCACGGTGGCGGTGCGCGACCAGTATGGCGTTTACCGACAGTTCGCGCCGTTGGCGCCCGCGGCAAGCGTTACATGGAGCGGCAACCTGGGCATTCAGCGCTGGTTCCTCATTGAGGTGACCGATGCGAAGGGCGGCAAAGCACTGCTGTCCCCAATGCGCACACTGCCGCGTCTAAATACCATCCGCTGTATGGATCGCCAGAACTGGTTTACTCCGCTACCGTGGAACGATATGGTCTACACCGGCCGCGCCAACCGCACCTCCAGTGGCTCCAGCATCTCTGTGCCGGGTGTGACCGTCAACGGCCCGTATGTGCCGAAGTTCCAGGTAATCTATTCCGGCGAAGGATATTACATCCACGAATTCACCAGTGACAGCACTTATGTGCCCGGTGGGCGCGACCCCGGCGCGGATAATTCCCCCATCTTCCACGACGTGCCGATTCCTGAATTTGCCGGGCGCACGCGCTATATCAGCTTCATGGCCGGTCGGTCGGTGCAGTTCCGTCAATACATCACGACCGTGACGCTGAAGCGGGATTTGCCAATGAAGGCGCCAGTCTGGCCGGTTTTCACACGGGCTAAGGGCAACGCCTATGTTTATAATGACCCGAAGACCGGGCAGCGCATGGAAGGCACCATCACGAAAGAGGGTTTCATTGATCTCCCGGTTGGCGGCGTTGCCGGTAATCTGCTGGCACTCACCCCCCTGCGGGTGATGGGTGACGGCACAGCGGGCCTGGCCTGCGACACGGAGGGCACGCTTGCGAAAACGGGGGTGGCGTTTACCGGTTCCTACTTGTTGATTGACGCGAAGAAGGCTGCGGAGGTTCGTAATGCGCTCGGTTTTGACGGCGCCACACCTTTCTCGCTGGCGCTCACGCAAGGGAAGCATGACGGCACCGCGCTCTATATCAGTCTGACGGCGAAATCATATGGCGCAGCGGGCCATGTGACGGGCGGCACGATGCCGGTGCTCGGTATGATGCCCATCCGCCTGACTGGCGCGAACCCACGGTGGCCTCTTGGCCTCTGGCAGCCATCGGCTGAACCGGCGACGCCGGGTGTCATCACGAATTATGACTTTCTTGACGGTGTTGGCCTCGGTCGGCTGAACGTGACTGCCAACGGCGATTTCTACTTGGGCAACCTGCTTACCGCCGGCAATCCCAACCTGCATCTGGCCTTTTCTACTCCCTGGACACAGGAAGGCGCGACTATCGAGGTGAATAATCCGACGGAGAAGGCAATCAGAACCACGATCAGCAGTCCAAAGGCGATTAAGGATCGCCTCGTGATACGCGAGAATGTTTCCGTGCCGGCCGGGGCTACGATTTTTATAAAAGTCGGCAAATAGAGAGGTATGATGATGACAGTTTCACGGGAACAGCAGAAAACACTGCTGGATCTGGGCAGCGGCGTGACCGTCGAACTACTCGTTGAAAACGGCGACTTGCGCGGATTGGGCGGCGTGTGGGTGGGTGAGGTAGCACTTCGCTGCAGCGCAGTGCCGCTGGCACCGTATCTCAAGTCGGATATGGGCGTGCTCTTCACGCGCTTTCGGCTGGACCGCACCGAAACGCTGCCGGAAGGCGGGTATGCCGTCTACACCACCGCTACCGGCGTCCCGACACTGGAGAGCGCCTATGAGGATGAGTATAACGGCGTGCAGGCGATGGTCAGCCAGCAGGAAGGCCCGATAGAAGCCGAGGTGGTCTGGCTGCTGAAGCCGGAAACGCTGACGATTCAGGAAACGGCCTATACCGGTTTCTCGTATGCCTGGCGCTACACCACCACAAACACGAAGCTCTTCCGCATACTGGTGAAAGCTACCTGGGAAATCGGCGGCGCGGCGACGGGGAATACCATGCTCTCCACCGGGCAGGTGACGCCGCCCATCTACACCGCGGCGAAAGATACGCATTTCACCAGCGCCTGCCTGAAGCAGCTCAAGCGTTTTGGCGACCCGCTGGGGATGTCCTTTCAACTCACTCCGCGCTTCGGCCTGCACCAGTCCTTCGATTTCATGGGGCATGCGCAGGGCACGTTGCTCGGGTACTGGCCGGAGAGGGCGGACGTGCGTTCCTTCCTGCAGAAAAATCCCGGGGAGGATGTCATCTTTATCGTGGATGCCACGCATTTTTCGCTGACCGATGCCATCGAAATTCCACGCAAGTGCATCCTCTTCGCCCCCGCTGATGCTGAGGGCATGTCGGAGCACGTGCTGCGCAACCGCTGGAAAGACGCTCATGACCACTGCGGGGAAGCGGCGCGCGCACATTTCCATATCAAGCGCTCACGCCCGCTGCCGGAATCCACCATCGGCTACGGCACGCGACTGATGGACGACGGCAGCGTGCAGATGCGCGTGGGGGAGACCTGGGTGCCGTCGCAGGAATGGCTCATCGCCATGGCGGATACCTATTTCCCCGAACTGGCGTCTCGGGGGATTCGCCGCGTCATCCCGGAGCCGATCGTGCAGACCGACCCCTCCGAGCGCGGGCGGGAATGCAAGTTGCACCGGGGTATTCACGGCGACCTGAACGTCGGCTCCGTGTGCTGCGTGCACCGGTACGTGCCGGCGGAGATGTGGGGCGGCATGGCCGCATGGCAGTACTACTATCGCAAGGCGCACGAGCACGGCATGGAAGCCGGCCACTGGATCGGCCCGCACCTCGCCTACAATGCCCCCATCATCGCGGAGCATCCGGACTGGGTGTGCCGCGCCTCGACCACGCTGGTGGCGTCCGGCGGCTACCCGAACTTTGAGCTCGCCTGCATGAATTGGAACACCGGCGTGCGTCAGTGGATTTTTGATGACCTGAAGCGCTGGAAAGAGGAAGGCGGGCTGGACTACATCTGGTTCGATTCGCTGGGCAACCTGGGCATGTTCCCGGTGGACTTTTCCCATGGCATGCAGCCCAACACCTTCGCGTTGGCCGAGTTCATCGCCGACCTGCAGGGCATCGGCATCGCCAATATCGCTGTGGAAGGCGTCAGCCCCTTCGGCATCGCCGCATGCGGCATGTTCGACCCCAACCGGGGGAACATCCGCGACGAGCAATCCATCGTCGGGCAGAATTCACTGGACTGGCTGGTGGGCAACGAAGATATGTGGCCCGATCAGCAGCCGCGCGTTGAACTGCACCGCGACCGCACCGAGGAGGACGCACGGCAAATCTTCTTCCGCTTCCTTGCCAGCCGCACGGTGCCGATGCTGGGCCGTTATTCCAAAGGTTTTGGGCCGAAGCCCGCATGGTTCAAAGCGTATCTCGATACGTATTTCGCCGTAGAGAACGATCTGGTGCGCCGCCTGCTGCTGCCGGGTCGCCAGGCGGTGCGCTGGACGGGCGGCAGCACCGATGTGCTCTTTACCTTCGCGCCGGTGTCGGTGCCTGTCATCGGCATCGTGGAACAGATCGACGCGGGCGTCGCCACGCCGTTGGCGCACCACGGCACACTGCGCACGGAACCGTGGACGGTCTACCGCCTGCACCGATAGGAGTGACTCATGCCCGTGCCTTACGAAAATATTGAGTTACTGCACGCCGATGATTTCGCCGATTTTACGGCGTGGCATCACGAGGGGGTGGGGGAGATTGCGCCGGCCCCCGGCGGCATGCGCCTGCACTGTTTCGGCAGCAAACAGGGAGCGGAAGGCTGTATGGCGTTCTTCCGCCCGACGCTACCGGATCAGATCGCTGTCGAATATGACATCACCGTGCGCTCGCACGGCGGACTGGTCATCAACTATCTGGCCATTCGCGGTCTTCACGGCGAAGACATGATTGACGACCGCGCGCAACTTCCCCCGCGCGCCGGCGTCATGCGCGATTACTGGGCGGCGGAAAAGGGATTGCAGAGTTACCATGTCTCTTTCAGCCGTTTTGGCGATGATGGTGTGCATACCGACACCTCCAACTGGCGGCGCAATCCCGGTCTGCTGCTCATCGGGCACGGCATAGATCCGGTGCAGGAGATCGGGCGTCAGTACCATATTCGCATAACGAAAGATTACGGCCACTGTCAGTTCTACGCTGATGATACCTTCGCGCACGCCTTCGTTGATCACGACGCGTCACGGCCTATTCCCGACTATGGCAAATTCGGCTTCCGGCTCATCGGTTCCGACGTCGCCGCCGATATCGTCAACTTCCGCGTGTATCGCATAAACGGCAACCCGCGCCTGTGGCAGGCGACAGGATAGGAGAACGATATGACGGACACTCCGCGCATTCTGGCGATTTGCGCCCATGACGATGATGAGGTGATCGGCCCCGGCGGCACACTGCGCAAACTGGCAGATGCCGGCGCGGACATCACCACACTGGTGTTTTGCACCGGCAACGAAGGCTTCATCCGCCTCGAAGAAAAAGACTCCATCGTGGAGCGGCGGCGCGGCGAGCGCGCGGCGGCCCAGCGCATCCTCGGCACCCGAGCGTGTATCGCCTTTGATTATCACGACTTCGACAATCTGGACACTGAAGCCGTCTACCGGGACATCATGCGCACGGTGCGCCGTATACGGCCACATCTGGTCTTCACGCATCTCTCCTGCGACTACCTCGCTCACCGCACCCTCGGCCGATTGGCGCCGGAGGCGGTCTGGCAGGCGGGGTGGGTCTGCTCACTGGACCTTGGTGAGCCGTGGGCAGTCAGCAGGCTATACCAGTTCTCCATCATCGAACCGATCGCCAAGCCCTCGCACATTGTAGATATCAGTGACACCTTCCGTGCCAAACTGGATGCCATGCGCGCCTACGCTTCCCAGCACGAAGTGGTCGCCGGCATCCTCGGTCAGATCGAAGGCCGCGCCAAACTCTACGGCGCCATGATCGGCGTCGAATACGGCGAAGCCTTCCTGCGCTCCGCCACGATCCCGGTGAAAGTGGCGGAGCCGCTGACACTGCTGGAAGGTGTGTGATCAATGGCTTGACAACCAGAAATATTTGTGAAAATTTGATGTTAAACGTCGTTAGGTGCTTTAGCAAATCGCCTTGATGGGGCGATACAGCTAATAGACCACGGCGCGTGGCCAATCCAATCGTAGGAGGAATCCGATGTTTCGCACTGACATGTATCCCATCGCCATTCCAAAAGGAATGTCCATTCCTTAAGGCAGCCGCGCGCCTGACCCCCTGATTCGTTCCGTCTCATGAGGTTGCTCTTTCAGCGACCGGACTCCGCGGCTGTTCATGCCATCGGTGTCCGGTTTGTTTGTTGGAGGAGCAATGTCTACTCTGTGTCTGGAACACGCCCGCGCGGGAAACTCCGCCGCCACGGAGCACCTGATCGCCACACTGCGGCCGCGGCTGGTGCGAATGGCTCGGTATTACGCCGCTTGCTCTCGAGAGGATGCCGACGACCTGCTGCAGGAAGCCTGGGCCGGCTTGTTGGAGGCCTTGCCTGGCGTGGATACGAGCATCGGCAATCCGGAAGCCTACCTGCTGCGGTATGCCCGCTGGCGCGTGCTGGACGCCATCAGACGCCAGCATGCGCGCCGTCACCTGCTGCCCGGCGATGACGCGCTGGACAGCCACCCCACACGCGAGACACTGGACGTGGCGCTCACCGCCGCCGCGCTGGCGGATTTCCTCACCCGTCTCACACTCACGCAGCGCGCCATACTCGCCTGTCTGCTGGCGGGCTGTACCTGGCGCGAAACGGGTCATCTACTCGGCTGCACCTCGGCGAACGTGGCTTACCATGTGAAGCGGATTCAGGCTGCGTACCACGCATGGGCGGCGGAGCAGTGAGAAATATCGCAGACCTTTAGCAGCATCCACTGTTGCGGCGATACAGTAGGTGGAGGCGCTGCCCATACTGGCGTCTTCGGAAGGAGGTGGGTGTATGAAGGTGATCACACCTGCCTCGGGAGCAGGCAGCCGGTAGTCCGGTACAAGACTCCCCGGCCGCCGGAAGAGACTTCCGGCGGCCGTGATTTTTGATCAGGCGATAGGTTAAATCGGCTCCCAGGAGGCGACATTCCACTCATATTGGGAGTCGTTTTCCTCACCGCCATCAGACGGAGGCGGTTCGGTATAGGTATCCGGCGTGCGATAGGTAATCGTGAACTGACCGGAGCCTGATACGCTGTCCGCGATCACCGCGCCGTAAACCGTCGCCTGCCCAGAACCGAGAAAGCCCGAATCCAGGTTGACGTTATGGGCGTAAACGATTGCATTTACGTTCGTTTGTCCAGAGAAGGTGACGCCGTTTGCGGCCATAATGACGATATTGGACTTGTCCGACGGCGGCGCTGGGTTGGACTCCAACTGGCCGCTGAAATGCACGGAACCTTCGGCGATAATCGTCACTTTCCCGAGGATGGTACTCTGCCCTGAGAAGGTTACATCGCCTTTCACATAGACAATCGGCGAATCAAATTCCGTGGTCGAACTGATACTCAAGTTGCCGTTATGCACGCCGCCGAAGCGTTGTGCCGCAGCTTTCCAACCGTCAAGGTCCATGGTGGGGAAGGGATATACTTTTCCATCGTTTGTTTTCACGTATCCGGATTTCCCCTGAAAGGTTGTACCGTAATGTATGGTGTTGCCAATGATGACATTGCTACCGCTGATTTTCACTGAACCTGCGGCATTGACATCCTGGGTAATCACCATGTTGCCGCTGCCGGTGAAGTTGCCATTGGTGCCAATGCTGCCGGTGACATTCGCATTGCCACTCAATGTCAGATTCGAACCACTGAAGAGGGCGTAATCGAAGATCGGTGGCGCCGGCGGTATCGGCGGCGGTTCTCCGCTGCCTTCGTCGTTACCCGCGCCCTGCAAAATCGCGCGCACCATGCGCGTATAGCCCCGGTAAGCACCGACGGCGACCACTTCGTAGCCATTGGCCGCATCCACGGTATAGTTAAAGAGCCAGACGCGCGCTTCGTCGTCATTGGGATCATCCAGATCGCCCAGATCCAGCGGGTTGACGACGGGGGCATGGCTTTCATCATCAGGCAATTCGCGCAAATTATAGCCAGCCGAGAGTGCGGTATGCGGGTTCAGCGGCGTCAGGCTGCCGTCCGTCATGCCCCACTTCTGTCGCCAGATGAGATAGTTAATGCCGGCGTCCGCCATGGCGGTGG
>JAKIYB010000095.1:11080-11338 GCA_022708765.1 Armatimonadota bacterium
CATCACCGCCAGCGCAACGATGGCGATGATGAAGAGCACACCGCGTTGTTTTCGAATAGGCGCCGTCATCTCGGCCTCCTCTCCCGCTTACGGACCCTGGCCCGAAGTCACCAGATTGCGAATGCAATATTGCGTCCACAGCGTCTGCCGCGGGTATTGTTCGACACCCTGCCGCGTGATTTCCGGATCGCGCGACTTCGTCAGGGTAATGCGAACCAGGCGCGTGGTGATGTCCGGTGGCGAACTGGCGTCGTCCGG
>JAKIYB010000096.1:0-265 GCA_022708765.1 Armatimonadota bacterium
GTCGCAACGACCGCCTATGCCGGGGGCATGTGGAAAGCCGCGCTGAAACCGATGAAGGAAGGCGGCCCTTACGAGATGACGGTGGCGGGTAAAAACTCCCTGACCATCAAAGACATCCTCATCGGTGAAGTGTGGGTGTGCTCCGGGCAGTCGAACATGGAATGGACGGTCAACCGGGCAGCCAACTTCCCGCAGGAAGCGGTGGCGGCAAATTATCCGCACCTGCGCATGTTCACCGTCGCGAAACAAGTGGCGGATACACCCC
>JAKIYB010000096.1:324-5300 GCA_022708765.1 Armatimonadota bacterium
ACGGCCTGTACGCCGCAATCGGTAGGCGCGTTCTCCGCGGTGGGCTATTTTTATGCGCGCGAACTGCACCAGACGCTTCAGGTGCCCATTGGCATGATCCATACCTCCTGGGGCGGCACCATCGCGGAAGCGTGGACCAGTCGCGAGGCGCTGGAAGCCATGCCGATGACTGCGATTACGGTGAAGGCATTGGATTCCGCGGCGGAGCGATACAGCCGCCAGATGTATACTGAATACGGCACGGCGCTGAAAGAATGGCTGGCAGCCGCGGATCAGGCGGTCGCTGCTAATACTCCGTTCCCGCCCATGCCGATGCACGCTCAGGCCGACCCCCGCGCGTATCAGAATTCCCCCACCGTGCTGTATAACGGCATGATCGCACCGCTCATC
Organism: Armatimonadota bacterium; assembly: GCA_022708765.1. Classification (GTDB taxonomy): domain Bacteria; phylum Armatimonadota; class Hebobacteria; order CAIYQO01; family CAIYQO01; genus JAKIYB01. The sequence goes on from JAKIYB010000096.1 coordinate 715, forward strand.
CCTTACCGTATCGCCGGAGCGATCTGGTACCAGGGAGAATCGAACGCCGGGCGCGCCGCGCAATATCGGACGCTCTTCCCGGCGATGATCAGCGACTGGCGGCAGCGCTGGGGACAGGGTGATTTCCCCTTTTATTTTGTCCAGTTGGCGAATTTCATGGCCGCGCAGAAAGATCCCGGCGAAAACAGCGGCTGGGCGGAGCTGCGTGAAGCGCAAGCGATGACGCTGGCGCTGCCCAACACCGGCATGGCGACAATCATTGATATCGGCGAGGCGGGAGACATCCACCCGAAGAACAAACAGGACGTGGGCAAACGCCTGGCACTCAACGCGCTGGCGAAGACATACGGCAAAGACGTAGTCCACTCCGGCCCCACCTACGCCGGCATGACGGTAGAAGGGGCGACGATTCGCATCAAGTTCAGCAACCTCGGCGGCGGGCTGGTGGTAAAAGGCGACAAGCTGAAAGGCTTCGTCGTCTGCGGTGAAGATAAAAAATTCGCCTGGGCTGACGCCGTGGTCGAAGGCGACACCGTGGTCGTCAGCAGCACGGACGTGCGTAACCCCGTCGCGGCGCGCTACGCCTTCGCGAATAATCCCGAGTGCAACCTGTATAACAAGGCGGGCCTGCCGGCCGTGCCATTCCGGACTGATGCGCCGAAGTAAGATACACGTTGACTCACCCCCAAGTCACCCACAAAACGCGTGAGAAAAGTGCGATTTTGGGGGTGAGTCAGGTTTCAGGTTGCAGTCAAGATGGATCCTGATGGCGCGTAATGGGGACAGCAACGAATTTCCCTGGTCGGATCAACTGGTAACGCAACTATGGATAGGAAATTAGTTGCAGTCCCCATTTCGGCGGTCACGGCGTATCACCCCGCGGGCAGTGCTGTTTTTTACATAATGCGGGGTGATACTTCTTTTGCTCCGAAGTTGTGCTGACCTGGGAGACGATCCCGACAAGATGCAGTTGTCACGATACGAGCGACAGCATAGCACAGGAACACGTGTTTGTCAATAGTAAGCGCGATTATTTGTGTGCACAACAAGATGGGAACCAGCCGTTGGAGACGGCCGGTTATAATTGGGTGTCCCAATGGAACTGGCCAAAGATTGGCATGAGCGCGCGAGGTAAAAATTAACTTTTCATCCTACTTCACCATGTTCTGTATAAAATTCTGATATTCGTCGTTCAACCTCTAGCATTAACAGTGGTCGCCTCAATGCTTGATACGTTGCAATGAGTTGCCAGCATATCTCACGCACGAACGCAGGATCACCTGTCCATTCCCACCAATATGCTTCGCGCAGGTAGTAAAGGGCTGTTCCAGGATAACCAGCCCGCAGCGCAGCTACCGCTTGACTATGCATTTCGGCAGTCTCTAGTCCATCAGGGGAATGATCTACCGAGGAGAAAGCATCGCGAGGGGCTAATACACCAATGCCATCTGTCGTGGGAAAATAACGCCACCCTTGCGGGACCGTAGGCAGCACCAGTCGGTGATTGCCTTCCGGCGTATACCGACGCGTGGCCTTCTCCACATCCGGGTGGATGCCATACGCTTCGCAGAATCGCCAGAATTCCGATGGAATATCTTCCACCGAGTTATATCTCAACCTGAATGACAGGATGTTTTCAACTGCCTCTCGCGTCGTCTCTCCCGTAAATCCTACGCCACCTCTATCCATCGGGCAAAGGGAGGCTACTGGATAATCTGAGGGCTGAATATCCGGCACATGGATGACATATCCGTAATGCTCACCATCAACGCCTGTTGATATAAACGGAAAGAGCTCTGGAGGTGTCTGCTGGTAGCGAATATCACCGGCGGCCAGGTCATAGTCAAATACTGTAGTGAAGAGTTCATCTACTGACTGTTTATCCGAATTTATCGCATACAGTATCTCAAACAGCTCGGTGAATGCCATCGGAACAGGGAAGCCAAACACATCCGAAAGCTTTTGACGAGTCGGTGAAGTTGGAAGCAGCATTCCTTTATCTTCCTTCCTATTGAATCGCCAACGCTTTACAGGTGGTAAAGGATGCTCCTCGATCTTTCAGCAGATCTATCAGGATTCCGAGTTGTTCGAGGGCGTAGTCGCCGCAGCCTTCCACCATGAACTGGTCGGGGATGACGGCGCCTTCGCCGTAGTGGATGGCGCCTTTGGGCATGGGCCAGAACTCCCAGGGGTGGAAATAGAAGCAAAGGGTGGGCGGGACATTGCGCTCTCGCAGGTAGGAGAGGAAGTTATCAATGTGGCGCATCAGCGCCTCGGCGCTTTCGGTGCGCCACTTGGGCCACTGGTCGCGGTCGCGGCCGTAGGGGTCGGTGCTGGCGATGGTCATGTCGGCGAAGTTGGGGATTTCCAGCAGCGGGCTGTCGCCTTCCCGCGTCCAGTCGTCCGTGCTGGGATAGTACGGCGCCAGGCGTTCTTTGTAGTAATACATGGGATAGGACGCATCGGCGACGTAGCCCATACTCGCAAGGGCATTCACCACGTGCGTGCCGCCGAAGAGGCGCGGGGCGCGGAAGGAGACAGCTTTCTCGCCCAGCGCCTGCTCGACAAGATCGGTGGTCAGCGCCAACCGCGGCTCCACTTCGGCGGGCAGCAGCGGATAGATGCCGGGAATCTCGAAAAGCGGTTCCCCGACCGTCTCATGGTACAGCGAGTGCGTGCCAACCTCATGCCCGGCGGCGGCGACGTCGCGCACGATCTCCGGGTAGCGCCGCGCGGCATCGCCGACGAAGAAGCAGGTGGAGACGATATCCTTATCGGCCATGAGTTGCAGCAGACGCGGCGTACCGTGCTGGAGTCCTTCGTAAAAGGGCGTCCAACTTCCGATATCGGTTTCCATGTCAAAGCCGAAGATGACGCGCATGGGTGGCTCCTTTAAGCCGTTGCCGGCGTTCACCTCTCCCCCCGGCCCCCTCCCCTAAGCGGGGAGGGGGAGTGAGCGGTAGTTCGGGACCAGACTCCTCTTTTCTGCTCCAGTGTTCCCCTCCCCATTTAGGGGAGGGGGCAGGGGGAGAGGTGAACGCCGGCAACGACGAGCATTCTTCAGTTACCCCACCGGGAAACCCATCACCGTATAATACGCCAGATTCGGTTGCTGGACGTCCATGCGGCCGATCTGGGCGATGACGGGGACGGTGCTGTCGAGAACGAGGGCGTATTGGCCGAAGGGGACCATGAAGCCCTGGTCGCCGACGGGTTCATCCATGCGGATGCAGCGGACGCGTTCGGCACCGACGGTGAAGGTAAGGTTACGCACCGGCTCGCGATCAGTGAAGTAGATCGTCAGCCGGATTTTCGCTTCCTCGCTGTTCGGGTTGAGGACGACCAGCGATTCGTGGCCGTGGGGTTCTCCCTCCCCGCTGGGAGGGAGATCGCCATCGGGAAATGCCCAGCGGGTGTGGCCCATCATAGCGGCAGCTCCATGATATCCATCAGCGCGTCGGAGAGTTTTTCCACGCCGTCGGCGGTGACGCGCACGCCATTCTCCCAGCGGAGGCCGAAGGTGGGCGTCTGCAGGAAGGTATCCACCTGGAAGGTCATGTTCTCCTCCAGCGGGTAGTGGGTGGTGCTCTCCATCCACGGGCGCTCCACCTCCATCATGCCCAGGCCGTGGCAAGGCCCGTAGAGGAGATTGTCGCCGAAGCCGCGGCCGCGGATGTAGTCGTAGAAGCGGCCCACCACTTCGCTGGCGACCACGCCAGCTTTCATCCACTCCATCGTTTTGTAGTGGGCATCGCGACCGACTTCGACCAGCGCGCGCATGTCGTCGGGCATGGGGCCGATGCAGAGCGGGCGGCCAACGCTGGGTGAGTAACCCGCCAGCCGCGCGCCGAGATTGAGCTGAATCATGGTACCGGGCATGATGGGGCTGTGCGTGGGGCGCGAGATGGCGTGGCGCGTGCGCGGGCCGGCGAAGGCGTAGACGGCATGCGCCTCATACTCAGCGCCGGCGGCATAGAGTTCTTTCTGAATCAGGCCGACGAGTTCCAGTTCCGTCATGCCGGCGCGGATTTGTGGCACCACCGCTTCCAGCGCATTTTCGCTCATGCGGAACGCTTCCCGCATCACGTCCAATTCCGCCGCGCTCTTGACGATGCGCTGCTTGATGATCAGGTCATCGGCCTTCACCAGTTCGGCGTTGGGGAAGGCGGCGCGCACGCCATCGTAGACCGGCAGCGGCAGAATGCTGTAACCCACCAACCCCAGTTTTTTCAGCGGCTTGCCGCCCAGCGCTTCGGCGAAGACATCCGCGAAGGTGCTCACCGAGAGTTCGGGATAATCCGGTTCGGCGGATTCGCGGTAGGCGATCATCGTGCGGACCTTCGGCAGGATACTGTGATCCTCGGCGTATTCCTTGCTCTCCGGGCCGATGAGCAGGATGGCCTCACCCTCGGCGGGCACAAGGCAGCCAGCGGATTCAAAAAGCGGCCAGTAGTCGGTGAGATAGCGCACGTTGGCGAAGTCCGCCTCGTCCGAGTGGGCGATAAGCATGTCCAGCCCTTTCTCCTTTACACCCTTCTGTACCGCCTTGAACCTTCTCTCAAACTCCGCATTTTCTATCCTGTATA
>JAKIYB010000096.1:5310-5603 GCA_022708765.1 Armatimonadota bacterium
CTGCTGCGTGCGAGCCATTCGGGTGGTGAATTCGCTATCGGGCAGGCGCTTCAGCCCGGTGCGAGGGTCAATAACTAAGGTCATGGGATCTCCTTTACATTACTTGACAGGATGGTCAGGATTTGGAGGAATTATTCAATTTCTTCAAATCCTGTCTATCCTTTTATCCAGTTAATTCATCTCTCTGCCTTTGCAACGAGGCGAGTTTCGCACGCACGCTCTCCGCGGAAAACATCTGGCCCTGGCATTCCGCGTGGAAACCGAGACGCGGATCGGCATCCATCCAGGGCAGG
>JAKIYB010000096.1:5613-11326 GCA_022708765.1 Armatimonadota bacterium
TCCAGATTGACGATTTCGTCGTCGAGGATGGCGCGGTATTGGGTTCGCATGTCTTCGGGCCGGTCTCGGCGCAACAGGTACGTCTTATAAATATTCAGCGTACTACGATACGCGCAGCCGATGACTGTCGCCACGCCCAGTTCGACAGCGGCACGCGGATTCGCGCAGCCGGCAAGCGCCTCGCGATACCGCATCAGCCCCGTCTCCCACTCCATCAGCAGGCTGGTGAGCAGTTCGATGATCTCCGGGATGGTGAACTGCCGCGCCGACTGGGTGAGGTCGTCACCGCGCTCATGCATCATCCACGTCCAGCCCATGGATTTGCCGGTGAGCGGCTCCAGGCTGAGCGGGTATGACGGCGCGTAATTGCCCGGCCACCAGTAGAGCAACGCCATATCGAAGGGAAACCAAGCCATGGCGGCGGAGAATTGCCGCACGGCATCCGCCACGCCGGCGCCCTTCGCAACGCCGAAGTATTCCTCCGCCAGCCTCGCGACGAACTCGTCGGGGGCCGGGCGTTTGGGATTCGCGACGAAGCGACCGATGGCGGCGGTATTCAGCGAGAAGCTGTTACCGAAATTCCAGGTAGCGAGCATGCCCTGGAGACCAAGCGCCTCCACGCCGCACAGCTTTTCGTAGAGATGATCCACCAGCGGCAGGTTCGGTACGGTGGCGAGTTCGTGAGTGGTGCCCACCTGCAGTTTCGCCATCACCGGCAAGCCGTGACAGGTTGCTTCGGCGTGCAGTTTCAGGAAGCGTTCCGAAGGACCGACATAGGCAAGGCTGTATTCATCCACGAAATTCGGTTTGTCGGTAGGCAGCATGCGCTGACCACCGCGCTCCCAGTCAATGAGGACGATGGCGTCCTTCGGCAATTGCGAGACGAGTGAGGGCTGCGGATCAGGTTCATATTGCGTCCAGCCCCAATTCCAGGCGATGGTGGCGGCGGTGGCGCTGGCGGCGCGGGTGCCGTCATGCAGCGCGGTGATGAGTTCCGCCACCACATCGGACGCTGCACGTTCCGCACAACGGGGACATTCGGGACGCTGCCCGTCGGGCACGTCCCAGACATGCGAATAGCAGCTTGTGTGGTGCTCGCTGGCGCTGATGAGGAACCAGCCCCCCAGATCGGGTACTTCGGTGAAAAGGTTGCGCGTCACCTGGCGCAGCCACGCCTGCACTTCGGGGGTGGATGTGCAGAAAGCATAGGTTTCCGGCCATTCGTCCATGCCGGATTCACCCGCGACACCGCGCGCTTCAGGATGCGCGATCCAGAAGGGATGCTCACGCGGCAGGCAGAGGGGTTCATTCAGATAAAGCAGCACCTGCACGCCATGACGCTTCGCCCGTTCCACCACCGTCGCCAGGGCATCCTGGTGGGCGCTGATGGCTGTGCCGAGGGAGGGGAAAACGTCCGTCGGCGCCAGGTCACGCAGGATGCCGCGCACCCACACGGCGTTGAAGCCGTGCTCGACCAGTTGCGCGAAGTAGGCGTCCGGGTAGGCATCCGTTGAGGATGTCATCCTCATAATACTTTGCATGGAACGAGCGAAAGATGCGTAATGGAATGCCAGGCATGCGTATGAGATTACGCCGAAGGAGACGATTTCCCTGCCGGGTGAAGTGGTTATTTCTGGGAAGCGCTCGCGCGCAGTTGGTCCTGTAAATCCGTGATCTTCGCCCGGATACTCTCCGGCGTAAACATGTACCGCTGACATTCCGCGTGGAAGCCGAGGCGGGGATCGGCTTCGACCCAGGGAAGGAGGGCGGTAAGGTTGGCGGTTTCGGCGGCGAGAATGGCGCCATATCGCGCGTCCATATCCTCCGGGCGGTCACGGCGCAGCAGGTAGACCTGGTAGACGTGCAGCGTCGAGCGGTAGATGTGGCTGATGGCGTGCGCGACGCCGCGTTCCAGGCGCGCGGATTTTTCTTCGCTGCCGGAAAGGGCGTCGTCGAGTAAAGCAACGCCGGCATCCCATTCCGCGAGCAGGTGCCGCAGGCACTCGACAGTCTCGTCAGCGGTGAACTGCGTTTCCGTCGCGGAAAGGTCATCGCCGCGCTCCTGCAGGAGGCAGCTCCAGCCCATGGGGGCGCCGGTGAGCGGGGCGAGGGTGAGCGGGTATGAGGGCGCGTAGTTGCCGGGCCAGAAGTAGAGCAGATCCTGGTCGGATGGGAGCCACGCCAGCGCTTTGGAGAAATACGCGACGGCCTTCCCCACCCCGCTACCATCGGCAAGGCCAAAACAGCCCTCCGCCAGGCTTTTCACAAAGGCTTCCGGCGCTGGGCGATCGGAGGTTTCCACGAACCGCGCGATGGTGGCGGTGTTCAGGGAGAAGGTGTTGCCGAAGTTCCAGGTCGCGAGCATGCCGGCAGCACCCAGGCGCTCCGCGTCAACCAGCTTGCGGTACAGGGTATCAACCACCGGCAGGTTCGGCACGGTAGCCAGTTCATGCGTGGTACCGATTTGCAGTTTCACCATCACAGGAAGGTTGCGGCGGCGCGCTTCGGTATACAGCGCCATAAAGCGTTCTGACGGGCCGGCATAGGCCAGACTGTATTCATCCACGAAATAGGGCTTGCCATTCGGCAATGCGTGATATCCGCCGCGCTCCCAATCAAGCATGACCGCCATGTCGGCCGGCAGATATGGCAGCAGCGAGGGCTGCGGATCCTCTTCGTAGTAGGCCCAGCTCCAGTTCCAGGCAATGGTCAGAGCCTCGGCGCTGGCAGCGCGGGTGCCGTCGTACAGGTCCTGCAGCACGTCGCGCACGATAGCCATGGGATGCCGCTCGCGGCAGCGCGGGCAGGTTGTCTGCTCACCCTGGCGGTAGCCGAGGATGCGGGAGTAGCAATGGGCGGGATACTCGCTGGTGGTGATGGCGAACCAACCGCCGAGGTTCGGAACGGCGCGAAAGAGGCCGGTCATCGCCGCGCGCAACCAGGCGCGCACCGCGGACTCGGACGTGCAGAAAGCCGTCCGCAGCGGGTCGGCTTCATAATCTTCAAAAGGCGCGGTATGCCCCCGCGCTTCCGGGTGATGCACCCAGAAGGGATGCGTCGAAGGCAGAGCCTGCGGCTCCTGCAGGTACAGCAGCACGTGGACGCCGTGACGCGCGGCGCGTTCAACGACGGCGTTCAAGGCATCCTGGTGAGCCGCCACCCCTTCGCCAAGGTTTGGGAAGACATCGGTGTAGGCCAGATTACGTAACAAACCGCGCAACCAGACGGCGTTGAAGCCGTTGGCGGTCAATTCGTCAAAGTAGGCATCGGAATAATTTTCCGGCCCGCGCAGGATGTCATTCTCGTAAAAGTTCGAGCGAAACGAGCGAAAAATGCGCAGTGGAATCGTCATACTTCCTGTCCTGCCGTCGTAGCCAGCTCAACGAGCACGCAATTCCGCCCGCTGTCTTTGGCGCGATACAGCAGCATGTCGGCGCGTTTCAGCAACGTCTCCGCCGAGTCATCGGGTGCCACCATCGTCGCACCAGCGGAGACCGTCACTTTGAGAATCCCCTGTGACTCGGTGAGGAACGAGGTGGAAATAAGGCCACGCAAACGGTCACCCAGTCGCTGCAACTGGTCTTCGCTCGCATTCGGCACGATGATGAGGAATTCATCACCACCCCAGCGGCACAGCACATCACTGGTGCGCAAGGCATCCTGCATCGTGCGTGCCACCATGCGGATGACCATATCGCCGATATCATGCCCATACGTGTCGTTGAAGTCTTTGAAGGTATCTACGTCCACCATCATCACGCCGAAGGGGATGCCATACCGTGTGAACTCATGCATGCGCGTGCTGAGGGTGATGTTGGCGTAGCGGCGGTTGCCTACCTGGGTGAGTTCATCGAGCAGCGCGAGCGCTTCCAGTTGGTGGAGGCGCTCGATGAGGTCGGCGCGCAGCGTGCTCTCATTGAAGCTTTCGATGGCGCCGACAATCTGTTTCTTCTCGTTAAACAACGGCGCCACTCGTACCAGCACGGGAATGCGGTGGCCATCCGCGTGGTGCAGATATGCCTCTATCTCGCGCTTCTGGCCGTCCTGCAGGGTGGCGCGCAGCGGACAGTGTTCTTTGCACAGCGCGCGCCCCTCGCTATCCACATGCATGAGGATATTATCGGAACACCGGCGATTCACTACCTCCGCGGACAGATAACCGGTGATTTGTTCCGCGCTGGAGTTCCAAAAACGGATGCGGCGGTCACGATTCACGACATACACGCCGTCATGCAGACTGTCCAGCAGGTTCAGGTAGGATGTGCCAAGAATACGCATGGCTGATCAACTCCCGTGCGCTGTCAGAGGATCAGTTGGAGTGATTAACTCTCTGTGAAACGCTGCCCCTGATAATCTATTGTAGCATAAATCAATCATTTTCGTGCGAAAGGTGCCGGATATGCCTCATGCGGTCGTCCTGGTCATTTTTCAACACGTCCCTTGACGTGTATCCGACCAGGCTATATAATTCGTATATGAAACTATTATGCGGGAGAATATTTCGATGAGTGAACTTAATTTGGAGGCCGCAGCATGCGCTTGCGCGGCGGAGATAATGGGAACGCTGCCGCTTATCATGCGCACTATCGGCGCGGAGATGCATCGGCGGCATGGCACGGAGCTTTCCGCCCCACAGTTTCACGCGCTACGCGTCATTGAGAAGCACGAGGGCGCATCCCTCTCCTTCCTCGCCCGCCACCTCGCTTCCGGCTTACCTTCAGCCTCAAAACTGGTGGATGGTTTAGTGGACCGCAGCCTGGTGGCGCGAGTGACGGCGCCAGCGGACCGGCGGCGCGTGCTGCTGTCACTGACACCGCCGGGACGCGCGATGCTCGAAGCCTTCCACCAGGAGGCGGTCACCTATCTCTCCACTCACCTCGAATCGCTCACAGACGAGGAACAGCACGCTATTCTGCGCGCCATGAGCATATTGCGACGCCGTTTCGCTCTGAATGGCGACATGGGCTGCCCGGGCGCGCCGCAGCAAGGAGCGACCGCATGACGATTAGAGCCTCAGTCCTATCATTGCTGGTCTTCGCTCTCGCCCTCCCCGCCCTGGCCGAGGAGCCGGCGCCGTTCACCCTGCAAGCCTGCGTGGAAACTGCTTTGCAGCGACAGGTCGGCATTCTGCAGGATGCCAATGCCGTTGAAAGCGCGCGAGCGCGTGAGACACAGGCGAAAAGCACCTATTATCCGCAGATCGCCCTCTCGCACAGCACGATACTGGCGGAATCGGGTCGCGCGGCGGGGCAGCGCGACGGCACGTCGCTGACCATCACCGAAAACTTCTATGACGGCGGCCTGCGCGAAGCGCGCCTAACAGGCGCGAAAGCCGCGGTGACACAGAGCGGCTATACACTGGCGCGCACGAAGCAGACGGTAGTCTTCACCGTTACGCGCGGTTACTTCGCCTTGCTGCGCGCCCGCCATCTGGCCGACGTGCAGCGGGTACGCGTTGAATACCTGGATAATTACCTGAAGCTGGTGCAGGCGCGGGTGGATGCCGGCGACGCCGCGGAGGTGGATAAGCTGCCGGTGGAAGCGCAGCTTGCCAACGCCCGCGTGGACTTGCTGGCGGCGAACACCGCCATCCGCACAGCAGCGGTGCAACTGCAGCAGGTAATGGGGCTGTCGCCCTCGCGCGCGTTCGCGGTTGCGGAATATGTCGCCCCTCCCATCCTGCCCGTCGCCCCCTTCGAGGAGTCGCTGGCGC
>JAKIYB010000097.1:0-1952 GCA_022708765.1 Armatimonadota bacterium
GCCTGCGTTGGGTTGGTGAACAGGTAGTAGGGGAACATGTGGAAATCCGTGTCCCAGAAGACCATGAAGCGGTAGCCCTCGCCGGTGAGCCCCTTGATGGGCACGCTCACCGCCGGGTTATCGTAGGGCAGCGCCATCTCCAGGTGCAGCAGGCCGAAATTGAACCCCTGCGTGGAGAGCCCGTCGGCGTCAATGGCCGCGCCCACGCGGGCCATGGCTTTTTTGACGGCAGCGATGTGCGCGGCACGGGCAGCGGCGTAATCAGCGGCTTTCGCGACGGCTTCCGCACCCTCGCCGGCGCTGGCGTACACCTCCAAAATCGTCGTCTTCCCTTCCCGGCGGACGGTAGAGGCCTGGGCAATGGTGAGGGTGGCGGGTCGCGGGATCCGCACCGTCACCGCGTTGAAGCCCTCCTCGGCGCGCTCGGTAATCACCTCAAACATGCGGATGCGGCCATTGGCGACGTCCGTATTGATATACGGCGCCACCGTCACCGGCGCGTCGTGGTCATCGGGGGTAACCTCGTAACGGAAGCAGAGCAGCTTGCGATCCGCCCAACTGACGAAGCGCTCGGAATCAATCACCGTCTTGCGCCCGGCGCTATCGCGGATGACCAGCCGTCGGGTGACACGCGCCTCTTCCATGTGCAGGATGCGCTCGCAGGCGAGGATACTCACCGCGCCGAGGTCAATCACTTCGTCGCCAATGGTCAGACGCACCGCCACCGGATTCGGCAGGTTGGGCATGGTGGTGAGGGTGGTGTATTCCGCGTGGTGCTCCGGCTTCACCCGCTCCGGGTGGGCGAGGATGTGGTCGGGGCTGTGGATGGGTATCAACTCGCGCGGCGCGGCGCTGTAGGTGCCGGCGATGTAGAACCCCGGCGAGGCCCATCCCGGCATCTCTTCATGCGTGCCGCGCAGCCCCAGGTAGCCGTTCGCCAGCGCGTAATGCGTGGCCAGCCGCCCCTCAAGCGCCGGCGCGGCGGTTTCCACCCACACCTGCGCGCGGGCATCGCGGGGGGTGACGGAGGGGGTGGGATGGTCGGGCATGGCGGTATCACCTATATCACGTATCTCGGAAGACATAACACGAAATCACGAAGATGGAAAGCACGAAGCGTTTTTCTGTTCTTCGCTGACGCGGTATTATTCGAGATAGCGCTAGATGATCCCTGCAACCATGCCATTCATCACGGCAACATCACATGTCCCCCATACTCACTGACCACCACATCGTTGCCGATTTGGCCTTTCCCCGCGCCGATGGTGACGCGGTATTTACCGGTGGGGAGAGGGCCAAGTTGGGCGGCGGTGAAACCGAGCTCGGGTGAGGGATTCCAGCAGCGATTGCCGTCGAAGCGGACAGCGAAACCGGCGCGGTCCTCAAGGCCGATCAGGTCAATGTCGCCGGGGAAGTAGTTGTCTCCCTTGAGGGCGACATACAGACCGAGATAACTGCCCGCGCGCTCCGTCCGGTCATCGTTGATCGCCAGCATCCCGGGGCCGGGCCGCAGGGCGGCACGGCGCAGTCGCGACTCAACGTTGTCGTAGTTTTCCTTGAACCAGAACATGCCGTCGCCGAGAGTGAGTCCACAGTAGAGCGCCTGATCAATGGCGGAGAGCCGCATCGGCGCGCCCTGTGCCGGGAACCACCAGAGGCCGGAGCGGGCGTGACCACCGGTGTTGACGCGGATGCCGTCCCGCATGGTCAGCCTGGCATCGGTCAGGCCCTCCTCCGGCACTCGCAACGTCCAGGTAACCTCTCGGCCCGGTTCCCAGTCTCGCGCATCCATACTTCGGCGAAATTGGGGGGTGCGGTTCGTTACCACGAAATACATGCCGGGCAGCAAGTGAGTGAAGCGGAACTTGCCCTGGGCATCCGTGGTACACTGCGGCATGCCCGCGTGCTCAAACTCCGCGATGAGGCGCAGCGCGGCATTGGTCAGCGGCTGG
>JAKIYB010000097.1:1962-11226 GCA_022708765.1 Armatimonadota bacterium
TCATCCAGCACCTGTCCGGCCGCCGCCACCCCCGGCTGCCATTCCCGCAGCATGACGCTTGCGTTCGGATCGTCTACGGGCGGCACGGGTACGTTGCGGATAATCCCGATCCCGGGGGCATAGAAGGTGAGCGTTTTCGCTTCGATGGGAATGGCGAAATTCGTGCCGCCGCCCGCGCGAAGCATGACATTGCCGCCGCGCGGCACCCGCTCGTCATCCACGAACACCAGCGCGGCGGCGTTCTGCACGTTCGTTACCGGCGGCGGCTCCTTTGGGGTGTTGATCATCAGGTAGCGCAGGCCCGCCCGCAGGCCGCCGGGGGTCGCGTGTTTCGCCCAGGTGACGACGCCGGGTTTCCCCTCGGCGAGTTCGAGCACCCGGTATTGACTGGCATACATCAGCAGGTACTTGCCGGCCCAGATGAAGGGGAAGTCGTTCCGGCCGAATTCCAGCCGCTTGCCCATCAGGTGGCTGTTGAGCTGATATGCCGCGTCGTAGTCGGCCATATCCGAGATATTGTGGGTCAGCCGGACGTCGCGGAAGAGCAGCGGCGCAATCGAGTTGAACAGGGAGGTGGCGCCGCCGTCCGCGTCAATGGCGATAGTGGAGCGCACCAGGGGGTGCGCGGCAAGCCGGCCGGTGGCGCCGTGATAGAGTTGCATCACGTCCGGCGCGGAGCGGAACCAGGCGGCATAGATACCGTCATGCGGGCCGAAGACGGGCATCGGCTTGTTGTCCGCGGCGGCGGTGAATCGCTCCGGCCTGGCCGGGGCATTGCGCGTGACCCAGTTCACCTCGGCGCCGGCCGGCACGACGAATAGCGGCGCGGGCAACTCGACCTCGACGACGGCGCCGTCTTCCGGCACATCAAATACCGAGCCCGGCAAGGGTGGTGTGGTCTCATCATACAGGTCCACCAGCAGGCGGTAGCGCCCAGGACCGGGCACCTGCAGGCGGTAACCGTCCGGCGTCCGCCGCGGCACCATCAACTGCGCGAGGGCTTCCCGGAATGCCGGGGCATCCGGCCACGCTTGCCGCGGCGCGACCGGCAGCACCTCCAGACGGCTGACGGGAACGGGCTTGCCATGCTGCTGGAAGCGGCAAGTCACCGTGGCCATGCGCCGGGGGATCAGGGTGAGGCGCGGCTTCGCGTTTGGTTCGTCAATATACGGGATATAGGCGTCGTCGAGGATGGCAACGGTGACGGGGGTACCCGGCATCACCACCAGCGCCGAGCAGCGCTTCGCGCATGGCACGGACATGGCGAACGTGCCATGCGCCTTGCCATCGCGCACGGTAGAGCGGACAAAAGGACGCTGGAACCCGTATTCCTGGTGCCAGAACTGCGCGGTGGCCTGCCCGGTGGGCTCGCCGAGAACCGAGACTTCGAAGGTTACCGTCGGGTGGGTCTCCACCGGCGGCAGCGGCCCGGTTTTACCCGTTTTCGAGTCGAGCAGTATCGCCGGCACGTCGTCACCCCAGACGATAACGCGCACGGCGGGCAGCGCTTTCCAGGTCACGTTGCCTTTCGCATTGGCGATGGCGGCGCGGTAGACAATATCGCCGTCGAGGTAATAGGTGGCGGTGACGCGAGCGTCAGGCACGGGATTGCCGCGAAAATCGGTCACGGCATGCGTCACGTCGCGGGGCAGGGGCGTCGGCTCCGGCTGCGCCCAGCCGACAAAAGCGGTCAACAGCAACAGCGTCAACAGCACGGCACGGGACATGGCGGCTCCTCCTGATAGACGTCATTTATCCAGGGGCATAATACATTGTCATATTCGCGAATTGCACGCGGCAGTCCTTCCATGAATAGGCTTCATTCCACTCTACCTGCTCAAGGAAGGGACAGACTTGATGGCAGCGCGGTCGAAAATATATCATGCGGCAGTGGCCTTTGGTGACCGCACAGACACACTGGCATGGTTATGCTATACTCGATCATCATGCGCATATTCGCGATGCTATCCAAATACTTACGATATCTGTTCAAGCCACGATGCCAGGTTGATGAGCAAAACGTCGAGCGAGAGATTGTCATCACCGGCCCCAGGGACGTTCTAGTTTTCTCCGAGAAACCGAGTCCCGAACAGATCGCCGTGCAGTTTGGTGAAGTGGCATCGCGTTTGCCTTTCCAATTGCTGACGACTGATCTTCTGCAAGAGGTTGGCCCTGCCGGGTCGCACGCATTGCGCAAGCGCCTGATCACGCTGGGTTTACCGGAAGCGGAAGCGATCGAGGCTGTCTGTGAGGTATTGGTGACGCTGGTGAAGTTGCGCCTTTCCCGCGGATATGTCACGGATATTGGCGACATCGTCAAGTATTTTTCAGAGACTCAGACCGTGGACGGCACGTGGATCACACGAAAAGTCATTATTCCGGCGCATATTCAAAAGCCCATCACGGATGCCGACCTGGGTGATGCCGAGAGCCGCATGCAGGTGCACTTGCCTCGACTCTTTCGCCGCCTGTATGCCGAGGTGGGTAACGGCGGGTTTGGGCCGGGATATGGGCTGGTGACACTGGCAAAGATCATCGAGGAATATCAGCAGCAGTTATCAATATATAACGCGTGCGATGAGGACGCTATCGAGCTATCCTGGCCGGAAGGGTTGATCTATCTCGGCACCGAAGGTTGCACGTACAATTTTTTCCTTGACTGCCGGGACCCACGCTACCGCGTGATCATGTTCAGCGATTCGCATTATCAGGAACGCCTGGAAGAAGGGATGCTGCTCCTCTCCACAACGTTCGATGATTGGATCGGCCATTGGGCAATGCCAGACTGGGCCAGCGAGTGCTTTGCCACGGCGCATGCAGTCGGCGATGTATCGTTTCCGGCACAGTAAGGATAGCGAACGATGAGACAGCTTGTTTATACACAGCAATAATTATATCTCGTCTGATTCGCGAGTCTCGACTATTAATCCTTCAATATCTATGGTATGTTTCCCTAGCATCGTTCTATCCCCTGTTACGTAACGGTGTTCCCAATCAAGCCACATTTTTTATAACTCTAGAAAATCTTTCGTCGGCAATTCGACATAATGGGTGTTCGTTGCAACATAGTCCCTCATGATTGTACGATCTGCAGTAATATGAAAATAGTTAACATTCCCTACACCTATAATTGGCGGGATATCGCCATTTATAACGGACTGGATTTCATCTATTGTGTATTGATTTACCACTTCAGCACTTAACGCAAGCTCTAAGGGAAGAAAAATATCCGGCATTCGTATAATCAGGCCTAACATCGTTCCCTCATGAGCATCTGCAAGCTCAAATTCAATAATCATCTCCCACCCCTGTAAGTAATAGTAATGGTGTAATTTTACCATTCTTGGCTTCTCGCCTTTTGGATTCTCAAGTTGATTCTGGTAGTAAAGCGCGACATGCTCCTTTTACGAGTCGGCTCGACAGAGTCTCGTCCAATGCCATTTAAATAAGAACTCTCGTCCGTCACGCGCGACCTCTCCCCCATCCCCTCCCCTACATGGGGAGGGGATGGGGGAGAGGGAAAAATGGCGATGCGGCGAGACGGGTCCACCACACAGAGCACGCGTATTTGAATGGCATTGAGAGTCTCGCCCGCCCAGGGGTGGGTCAAAATTGGACGCCGATGGTGGGTCAATTTTCAATGCCGGTTGACGCATGCGACCTGTCCCAACCGCGCATACGCCAATCACACTATGGAAAGCGTGTCCGCCTCCTCTGCCTGGTGTGCGATGATGTCACTAATCTCAGGTAGTGACGTAATTGACCAACATGCATCGTGTCGCTCGTAGTACCCTATTGGGAACATGCGAGATAACAAGACACGGGGGGTATACCGCGATGCCACAGGAACCATCGCTTTGGATCGGCACGTTATTAGGTGCACTGGCCGCCGGGCTCAGCCGGGTAATTACCATCCTCCCCAATATCCTCGGAGCCGTGGTAATCCTCCTCATCGGATGGGGGCTTGGCAAATTGGTGCAGAAGGTCGTCGCGAATGGCTTGCGCACGCTCCATTTTAATGAAGTGACCGAGCGAGCAGGGATCAACGATACCTTAACGCATGCAGAGATCAAGACCACCCCATCGGTCATCCTCGGGGTGGTGGCTTACTGGTTTATCTTCCTCATCGCGGTACATGCGGCCGTAAGTGCGCTGGGTATCACCGCACTTACGGGGCTCATGACCAGCATGCTCCTCTATCTGCCGCGCGTGTTCGCCGCGCTGCTGGTCGTGATCGCGGGAGCATGGGCGGCAAATGCGCTGGCGCGGATTACCCGTGCTTCGGCAACTGGCGCAGGCGTCAAGTCCGCGGCAACCCTGGGCACGGTCGTGCAATATACGGTGCTCTTTTTTACCTTCGCCATGGCGTTGGACGTCCTTGGCCTGGCCTTCCCCTTCCTGACTACGGCCTTCACCATTATCGTGGGTGCGTGTGCCTTGGCAGGCGCGATTGCCTTCGGACTTGGTGGTCGGGAGTATGCCGCAGACATTCTCGCTGGGCGTGAACTACGCCTGCTCTTTAAGCCAGGTGACCCACTTGTATCTACGGAACTCGACGGAATCATCCAGGAAATGCGTCCGACACTGACCATCGTGCGCACGGCGCAGGGAGACGTTACCATGCAAAACAGCGAACTCGTGCACCAGCACGCTACCCGCCCCCCGCGCGCAACCGGAGACAGCGGCACGGCGCGTGCGGCATGATGCAGAGATGCCGAGGAGGGAAACATGGCTGGTGAATCATCGCGAATTTCGACGGGAGTGGCCGGATTAGATGAAATCCTGTCCGGGGGACTGCTGCCACGGCGAACTTACGCCGTGCGTGGGGGCCCCGGAACCGGGAAAACGATTCTGGGACTGCATTTTCTGGTGGCCGGAGCGGCCCAGGGCGAATATGCGCTGTGCATCACGTTCAGCGAACCGGAACGCCAACTTCGCAAGAACGCGGAATCGTTGGGACTCGACCTGCATGGCCTCACGTTCCTCGACTTGACCCCCACCTCCGACGTATTCGCCAGGATGCAAACCTACGACATCTTCACCCCCGCCGAGGTGGAGCGACAGCCCATCACTCAGAAGATTCTCGACAAGGTCTCCTCACTGAAACCCGCACGCATCTTTCTGGATGCCATGACGCAATTTCGCTACCTGGCGACCGATGAGTTCCAAGTCCGCAAGCAAGCGCTCTCGTTACTCAGGTATCTCACCGAGCAAGGGGCCACGGTGCTGTTTGCCTCTGAGGGCACCGCAATGCTCCCTGACGATGATTTGCAATTCCTCAGCGATGGCATCGTGAACCTGGAATTCTCCCTCAAATTCGGGCGCAGTGTCCATGTGACAAAATTCCGCGGCTCAGATTTTCGGGGCGGTTGTCATGCCATCCGCATCAGTGCAAAGGGATTGGAAGTGTTTCCACGCCTGGTGCCGGGAGAAGCCCAAACGCCCTTTGTGGTCGAAACGATTGCCTCCGGGGTACCGGAACTGGACGAAGTGTTGCATGGGGGACTGGAACGCGGCACGATCACCATTATCAGCGGTCCCAGCGGCGTAGGCAAAACCACCCTGGGATTGCAATTCATGAAAGAAGCCGCGCGGCGCGGGGAGCATTCCGTAGCCTATTCGTTCGAGGAAGAGGTCGAGATCATGCTTACCCGCTGCGAGGCGATTAATATTCCAGCCCGCGCCATGCGCGCGAAGGGTATGCTCGACATCGTCAAAGTCGAGCCGCTCACGTATTCACCGGATGAATTTGCGCGCATGGTGCGCCGCCAGGTCGAAACTCAAAAAATTTCAATTGTGATGATCGACAGCACTGCCGGCTATCGTCTTGCCCTGCGTGGTCAGGATATGGTGGCCCATCTGCATGCATTGTGCAAATACTTGCAGAATAGGGGTGTCACCGTGCTGTTGATCGTCGAGCTCGAGTCGCTGGTAACATTCGAACTGACCGAGGCGGGCATCGGCTACCTGGCGGACAATCTTCTGTTCCTTCGGTACCTGGAATACAAGACACGGGAGCGTGTCGAATTGCGCAAGACCATCGGTGTACTGAAAAAGCGGGCAAGTGATTTTGAGAAAGACCTGCGTTTACTGGAAATCACGCCGGCGGGCATCAAGGTGGGCAAGTCGATACCGGGATTGACGAGCATACTGGTCCAATTGCCCACCTGGTCACCACCAGAAGAGGGGAGGCGCTGATGGCGATGCCCGCCCGCATCCTGTTGGTCGAACACAATCCGTACAACCTTGAGCTGCTCAGTACCCTCCTGGAAAAGGAAGGATACCTGACCCTGGGCGTCACGACCCTGGAGGCATTCGATCAGGCACTGGCCAACGCGCCGATCATCCATCTCGCTCTGGTAGATATTGACGGGTTTGATCGGGGAATCTGGCTGCGGTGCGAGGCGCTGCACGCCCGGGGCATTCCCTTACTGGTAATCGCCCCGGGAACCAGCCTGGCCGGCAGGGGTGAGAGTTACCGGTATGGGGCGCGCGGGGTGCTGATTAAACCGCTGGTCACCAGGGAAGTGGTCACCGCGATTGCCAGCCTGCTGGAGGGCAGCGCATGAACCGCATCCTACTACTGATCGACCAGCCGGAAAATCGTCGGCTCCTCGCGGCATCGTTGTCCGGGCAGGAGCTAGAGGTTCTGACAACCGATGACGCGCTCGATGCCTCCTTCGACCTCTGCATCGTGGATAGCCCAACCCTTGGCCGGGTGTGGCGCCGCTTATACGCCCGCAAACACACGGAAGCGCCCGTAGCCCTCCCTGTCCTCCTGGTCACCTCCCGTCGAGATATCGGACTGATCAATCCGGATATCTGGTCAGTCGTGGAAGAACTGCTTGTAACGCCCGTCCAGAAAGCCGAGTTACATACGCGCGTAGCTATTCTGCTCCGCGTGCGCCGGCAATCCCAGGAATTGGAACGGCGCCATCAAGAACTATACCACACACTTGTTGAGCAGTCCCAGGTCGGGGTCTATCTCCTGACAGACCATCGTTTCACCTATATTAATCCGGCGGGGGCCGGCATCTTCGGCTACCGGGCGGAGGAGTTAATCAACCATCTAGGGTTAGTGGATCTTATCCATGCGGATGATCGTCCACAATTGGTCGAGATGCTGCAGCAACACCATACCGGGGAGCGCGAGACGGTCCAGGTGACGGTGCGCGGCATACACAAAGACGGGAGTACCATCGCCTGCGACATCTACGGACGCCGGTCACGCTATCAGGAGCATCCTGCACTAATGGGTCAACTCGTCGATGTCACCGAGCGAGTTCAGATTGATCGAGCGAAGAACCAATTCCTGGCAGCGCTTTCGCATGAGTTACGCACACCCCTGACGAACATATTAGGATGGGTACACGAAGCGCAGGAGATGCCCGCGATCGTTCCCCAAGCCTTGCACATCATCCAACGGAATGCCGAAAGTCAGTCACGCATGGTGGAAGACCTGTTGGAGGTATCGCGGCTGATCCATGGACAACTGATCTTGCAGATGGTTTCGACAGACCTGTGGCAGGTGACCGTGCAGGCCGTCGAGGCCATGCAGGCCATTGCCGAGGAACGCCAAATCACCATGACGATAGAGCCACCTGACCGGCCGCTCCCCATCCAGGCGGATGTCAAACGGATGCAGCATGTCATCACCAACCTCCTTGATAACGCATTCACCTTTACGGACTCCGGCGGAACCATCACCGTGCGAGGATACCGAAAGGATGACAAGGCTGTGCTGAACGTGCATAATACGGGAAGCGGTATTCCTGAAGAACAATTGCCGACAATCTTCACCCTCTTCTCCTTTCCCACGGATGCGAGAATCACCGAAGGACTGCACCTCGCGTTGCCGGTAGTAAGATCACTTGTGGAGTTGCATGGTGGTCATGTCTCGGTAGAGAGCGCGGGTGTCGGTCAGGGATGTACCTTCACCGTCACCCTACCGCTCCAATAATGCCACATGGTGCTGCCGAAGCCTAACGAGATCTTGATTTATCAGTAATTTCCCTTTGATTCTTATTTTTGGGGTCTTATTTTAGGGACACTATACCGAATAGCCGTACTCCATACAAAATTCGCTATCGTGCCCACATTACTGTTGCTTTCCGACCGGATTGCCTAGTCAGACGCGCCTTGCCGCAACTGCGGCGCTACTACGAACCCTACCAAACAGAAGCTTAATACAACAGCATTGATGCTGTCTCCGAAGTTCCCGAAATATGGTATTCTGATACGCAACTTCTGATAATGCCACGGGGAGGTAAATCACCCATGTCAGAGCTGACATACGCCAAGATCAAAAAAATCATCGCCCAAGAGATTGGGCTTCCCGCATTTATGGTCACCGAAGGAATGGTCACCATGGATACGCCTTTTGAGACGCTCATCTTGAACTTTTGTCCCGACTTGCCAATGGACGCGTTTATTATGGCGTTCGAGGACCAGTTCGATCTGGACAGTATCTCCGATGAAGACGCCGCGAAGATCATCACCGTGCGAGATGCCATCGAATACATTGACTGCCGCCTGGGCATGAAATAAAGCGCTTCTGTCCACTGGGATAGGAATACACCGAAGTGGTGGATCGGAGTTATAGTCTGTCAAGCTGAGCCAATTGCGCGACGGTATAGTTTTAAAGGCATATGACTGCCCACTTGGGCGCGGCTGTGGCCGGCTTCCACACCATGCTGATAATACTCCGGCTCTTTCTCTAGTAGGGAACGCCCACCTGCTTGCCCTGCCATCCTCCCCCAGCTATAGTATGCATATTACAGGGAGTGTTCACATGCACAGCTTACGACGAAGTTTTCGCATCATTACTCACGCCTTTCTCTGCGGCCTGTGCCTGCTGCTGGGCGGCGTGGCGCGGGCGTATGACATCAACTACAGCCCCTTTGTGGCGGGGAAGACGCCGCCGGCCTTTCCGCTGCGGCGCTGCGCGGTGGTGAAAACGTTCATCAATGCCGAGAAGGAGAAGGCCGTCTGGGTGCTGCGGGCGCCGGCGCCGTCCCGGGTCGTGCTGGAGATCACGCGGTCGGTGGAGGAGGGGAACAGCGTCCGCCTGCTCAACGGGCGGACGGGTGGGCAACTGCTCGCCCCGGCGGATGTTGAGGGGTGGATCATGGGGGATGAGGCGCCGGAGGTGTCCGCCGGGCTGCTGAACGAGGACGCCGTGCCGGATTTCGTGCTGCTGACAAACTCCGGCGGCTGCGGCCTGGGCGGGGCGCGTTTCTTCCGGCTGTTCATGCTGTCGGCGGG
>JAKIYB010000098.1 GCA_022708765.1 Armatimonadota bacterium
GGGGCGGTAAGGTTCAGCACTATCGCTTAAATTGTGCCAACTTCCGGTCATGCCCGAAAACGACTAAAATATCGCCTTCTTTGAGCGACGTGCTCGGGTTGGGGGCGGTGATGATTTTCTCGCCGGATTTGACGAGTAGCACCTGCAAGCCGTAGCGATTCGGGAGTTGTAGTTCTTCCAGTGTATGACCGAGCCAGCCGCGCGGAGCGGTGATTTCCTCGATGCCGAAGTCGCCGGGTACGTCCATGTAGTCGAGCATCTGGGTGGTGGTGGAGACCATGTGCGCGAGGCGCCTGCCCATATCGCGCTCCGGCTGTACGATCTGGTCAGCGCCGATGCGCTCAAGAATTTTGCGCTGCTGGTCGGTGAGCGCCTTGCAGATGATGTAGCGCGCGCCCAGTTCCTTCAGGTTGAGGGTAATGAGGACGCTCTCTTCCAGGTCGGAGCCGCGGCCGACGATACACACATCGTAGGTGGGGATCTCCAGCGTGCGCAGCGCCTCCAGGTTCGTCGGGTCCATCTCCACGGCGTTGCTGAGCAGAGGCGCGGCGCGCTGCACCACGTCGGGGTTCGTATCCACGCCTACCACCTCGTGTCCGAGATGCGCCAGTTCCAGCGCCAGGCTTTCACCAAAGTAGCCGAGTCCAATGACGACGATACTTAGAGTTGCCATATGCGATCCTCCAGGAAGCTACCCGACCACGACCGGTTCTTCCGGCAGACGCCGGAGCGGGGAATTCCACTGCCGGGCGAAGACGTAGAAAAACGTCAGCGGACCCAGGCGGCCAATGAACATGGCCAGGATGATGAGTATGCGGGACACGGGCGCGAGGGTGGGGGTAATGCCCGCGCTCAAGCCCACGGTGCCGAAAGCGGAGAATACTTCAAACATCAGGTCACCATAGCGCGCCATCGCCGTATCGCCATGATGGACGTTGGGCAGCGTGATCTCGGTGAAACTGATACCGAGTACGACAAGGAAGGCGGCTAGCAGGTAAATGCTGGTGAGTGACAGCGCCAGCCGCACGAGTTCGCCGGAGATGCGCCGACGATAGGCTTCGATATCACGGCGATTGCGTATAAGGGTGATGATGGCGAGGATGATAATGGCTACCGTGGTAGTTTTGATGCCGCCGCCCGTGCTGTCAGGCGACGCCCCGATGACCATCAGCATACCCAGCCAAAAGAGCGTGGGCGGCGACACCGCGGTGAGGTCCACCGGGCTGAAGCCCGCGGTGCGGGGCGTGACGGACATGAACCATGCCGTCGTGAGTCGCTGCCAGACATTGTCCAGCGCCCCGAGCGTAGCCTCGGAGCGCCACTCAAAGAACAGGAAGAGAACCATGCCTGTGAGGATGAGGATGCCGGACATGCTTAGCGCGAGTTTTGAGTGCAGGCTCAATCGTGATTTCTGGAAGATATGCCCCACTTCCAGCAGGACGCCGAAACCGATGCCGCCCAGAATGATAAGGATGCCGAGAATGATGAGCAGACCAATATCCGTGCGAAACGCAGGAAAGGAGAGACCCAAAAAGCCCGGTGCCAGATCAAAACCGGCGTTACAGAAACCGGAGACACTGTAAAAGATGCCTTCATACAGGGCGTGTCCCCAAGTGTAGCCATGATAAAAGTGAAAGCGCAGCATGAGCAGCAGCGCGCCGATGCCTTCGATGAGCAGCGTACCAATGGCAATGACGCGAAGCAACTGGGTGGCGTCGTGCAGGCGCACAAGGCCGTGCGACTCACGCAGCGCTAGCCGCGCGCGTATGCCTATCCGCAGTCCCAACGCCATGGCGATGACGGTGGCGAGGGTCATATACCCCAACGCCCCCACCTGGATGAGCAGCAGAATGACGATCTGGCCGAAACGCGTCCAGCTCTCGGCGGTGCTTACCGTCACCAGGCCCGTGACACAGGTGGCGGAGGTGGCGGTGAAAAGGCAATCCAGCACACCGACGGAGACGCCAGGCTGTTGCGATACAGGCAGGCAGAGCAGCAGCGTACCCACCAGAATGACGGAAAGGAAACCGAGGGCGATCAGTTGAACGGACGATAGACGGTGGCGGGTTGGGCGGCTCACGGACGCATCAATAATTACGGTCTGTGGCAACGTCAGGTGCTCCGGATGGAAGATATGGATTGTGCCATGCGGTAAGTATAACGCGTTCCCAAAGGGAGGGCAACGGCTCTTTGGGAACATTTCTTTGCTAACGCGATGCGACCGGCTGCCAGTGTCAGCCACCCGTGATGCGGCGATGGCGTTCCGGTTCAATTATCTCCAGCGCGTTTTCCTCCGTAAGACCAACCATGTAATGGACTTCATTTCCCGTGCGCGCCTTGTAGGCTTCCAGCGTCTGGATAATCTGCTGCTGGCGCCGCGGGGTGTCGTTCGGACCTTGTATGTAGTAGGGCATACCGTCCTTGCCGAAGGTGAAGGAAGCGTCCGGGTCCGGGGTGATGCCCTGCAGCACCTCACGACAGAGACGATAGTCCGGGTGCGGTTCAAAGCCAATCCCACGCGCCCATGCCACCAGCGCGATAGTATACGCCTTCAGGTAACCCGGCGTCACCGGTTCCAATGGCTCCCGCGCGGCGAAACGCCGGACAATCTGGTTGTATCCCATCTCATTTTCGCCGAAGGGGAAGCAGTCTTTCACTCCCAGGCAATAGTGATCGCAGAGGAAGACCGCGCCGGCGATGATGTTGCTGGTAGATTTCCGCGCCAGGACCATGTTGCCCATGCCCTCATCGTCTACCATATGCGAGAAAAAGGCCTGATACGGCGCGCAGGAAAAATACATGCGCATCTGGTTCTTATTCATCTCAACACCTCAACGCCTATTATATGACTGACGCTTTTCATCATAAAGAGAGGAGCGCTCCCTCACGGAAACGCTCCCTGTCATGAAAAGCAACAACGCTGTTGCGTGGTCATTCAAAGATATCCGGCTGTGCCGCCGGCTTGATGGCGATGCTGTGCTTGCCGGCGAGTACTGGGAGAGCCAGATAATCGTTGCTGAAGCCGGGGGCCCATCCGGTGCCGTCAATCCAGAGCGTGGTAAGACCGCGTTCAAAGTGCGGGTGGGCAGCGTAGATCATCCGCTCGCGGCCATCGGTGATGCCGTGCAAACCATCGGCGTCGTAGGTAAGATCGAACGGGCCTTCACCCCAGATAAGATATTTCCCGTAACCCACTTTCCCTTTGCCCGGACCGAGTACCAGGCGGGCGCCGCCGTTCGGCAGCGGTTGCACCCCGCCGGATGTCCCTTCGAAGATGATGCCTTCGCCGGTTTTTAACAGCTTCGGATCATCGGCCTTCACGGCATACTTCGGCGCCGGCAGCATTATTGTTCCGGGTTTTAGCTTCGTCGTCGGGATAACGAGTTCGAAGGGAGCGGCACCGCGATACACCGTGCCGCGATACCCCACTTCACCACTCCCATCAGCCGCGGTGAGGATGAGGTGCACCTCGTTCGGATAGACGCGCACCGCACCCGCGCGGCCCGCGAAACGGATGCCGCCGGCGTCGTAGGTCATGTTCGCATCGCCGCCACTCAAGAAGGCATAATCCGTACCTTCCACCGTCACGACTTTCACCGCGCCGGCGGCAAGCTGGGTGTAGGCGGGCAGAGCTTCCGCGGGCTTGCGCGGATAGAGAACGACCAGGTACTCGTCATTCTCGCCGGCCGGCACCTGTGCCACGGTAATATGCTCAATCTGCGGCACGCCGGGCTGCGCTTTCTCCCATAATGTTTTGTTCTGATTGTAAATGTAAAGGCCGGATTTGCCGTTGATAAGCTCCGGCTTGATGTTTTCCGGCTGCAGGAACGTCGCGTGCAGGTTCGCATCCCACGGCGACTGAATTTCCACCGTCTGGCCGACCAGCTTCACGCGCTCCGGCGCAACAGAGCCGCGCAGGTGCCACCACTTTAGCTGCTTTGATCCGGCGAATGTGTCGCGCATGATGAAGTAGTTCGGGCCTGCCGCTGCTTTGCCTTTAAGGAAGAGCACCTGGCGCGTCCAGCGGACGGCGTCCGCCGTCGGGTTGGACAGGTTATCGGCGCTGGAGGACAGATTCCAGGTATCGGTGCACGAGTAGTCACCCCAGCCGCGCAGATAGTCCACCGAGGCGCCGGTGAAGACTTCATTCACGTTGCTTTCCAGCCCACCACCCGGCCAGCCGCCATGGTCAGAGGGCTTGCCGAAGCGGATGCGGTTGTAGATGTCGCCTTTCGTGGCGGCCAGTCCTTTCGCACCACCCCAGCCGTTGTCGTTATCCTGGTGGTTGACATACGCGCGCAACGGTTCCGGCGAGAGGGGCGCGCCTTTGCCGTAGATGACGAAATCGCCCTGGTTCGGGTCGCAATGGCTGACCATGTAGCCCTGGCGGTAACCGAAATAGGTCTCGTCAGGATCGCCGGCGTGCGCGCGGAAGATGGCGCCGAAACCGGGATACCAACTGCTGGCGAGCAAGTTGGCCGGCACCTCGCCGGGTTTCAGATTTTTCGCCAGGCTGTCGGCGTGCAGCACCAGCCGATTATGCAGTTCGAAGCCATGGCCGCCGCTCATTGGCCGGCTCATCTGGTCCCATGCCCACGCCAGGCCAGCGGCGCTTTTGGGGTCGAGGTTGCGTAGCACCACGCCCGCCGGCAGCGCGTAACAGGCGCTGTTCACGCCGCTGTGGCCGTAACCGGGCACGATGCGGGCGTTAAAGCGCGGATCTTTCGGGGTCAGCAGATTCACCGCCCATAGCGGTACGGACGCCACCTGCCGCTTGAGCGATTCGGAGGCACGTCCGCTATTATCGAGCGTCACCACCGCCTGTAGCAGGCCGGGCACCGCGGCTTCATAGTAGGTAATCAACTCGCCCCAGGCACCTTTCGGAGCGGCGCCGGTGGTGAGTTTATAGGTGGTATACTGCGCGGAGACATCCAGCCACTGCTTCGCCATCGGGTGGTCGGGGATGAGCGCCGCGACGTGCGGCAAGACCAGGAAGCGGTTGGCGGGCATATTCGGGTTGCCCTGGTGGATGCCGGAAGCGCGACTGTTGGCATCCGCCTCGGTGACGGCATAAGCGCACGCGGCAATGCAGGCGCGCACGCGTTTCCGTAACGCCGCTGGCATGCCCTGCCACGCCAGCGCCTCATCGGCGTGAAGCGTCCACCCCGCCGCCTGCTCCTGACGATAGTGCGAGGCCCAGGGGATGCGCGAATCACCGCCGCCGTAAAGCATGTAAATGGCGTGCCCGCCCGGGCTGCCGCCGTCCAGATGCCCGTAGGCGTAATCATCCGCTGCGCCAGCGTCCATGCTTGCTCGGTGTTGCCGCTTACATCGGAAAACCTTTCCAGCGTGTCCTTGAAAGCGTGCATCGCGAGGGTGCTCTTTGCCGCTGCCAGTTCCTTGGCGGCGAAAGGGAGCCGTGGATAACTGACCGTCTGGTCTTCAGACCAGTCGAGCACCCAATCCTTGTAATCATTCAGCGTCACATGGCCATACGCCAACCGGGCTTCCCAGAGCGCTTCCAGCGACTTGGGCAGCGGACCGAGCAGCAGGCCCCATTGCCGGCGCACCAGCGTAGACGGCAGGCTTTTATCGAACTCGCCGGTGTGCAGATAGGTGCCGGGATGGCGCGGCGCGGTCAGCGGCACGGTGAAGAAGACCGGCCCGCCCGCCGCTTGCTTCACCCGGCAGGAGATGTGGGATTGCTGTCCGTTACGCCAGCTTCCCGCGTGCAGGGGAATCAGGCCGACGCCGCCGCGATGCTGGGACGACAGATCGCCTTCGCGCATGAGCAGTGTATACCAGGCTGAATCGCTCCAGACGTACCAGGCGGCGACGCCGAATAAATCCTGCTCCTCCGCTGGCTTCGCCAGTCGGTTCAGCGTGCCCTTGTTCGGTTGCGAGGTTGGCGGGGCGATTCCGGCACCGGTGAGCAATTTCACCACTTCAGGATCGGTGGGCGTCGGGTTACGTTCTGTGAAGCGGTAGATGATGTCGGGCTGCCAGCCGCGCGGGTCCGGGGAGGAGAGGAAAAACTCCGCGCGAATCATCGGCGACTCGATTAACCTTGTATCCGCCTCCTCGGCGATGAAGAGCATCGGCGCTTCTGCTTCCAGCCGCGCGCGCACGGTGTAGTAGCCGCCATTTGTCAACGCGTACCGCACCCGTGCCTCAGTGAAGAGCGGTCCGTCGGTCAGGACCGACGTTTCGATACCCGTCACCAGTGGCGCGTTCTCGCCATCCACGGTGAAGCGGCTGCCGCCAGTCCAGCCGCCGCTCGCGAGCGTATAGCCCTGAATCGGTCCTGGTATGGTGGTCAGCGCTTTGGGTTCATCGAGTATCGCGCTCGCAGGCAGGCGCACCGTAGTGAACTTGTTACGGAGCTCAACTGGCCCATTGTCCGGACGGTTGACGCGGATGCCCAGGCTGAAGGCTTGAGGCTTCGGTGCTCCGGTGCTCAACGTGTAACGCATGGCGCCATACGCGGGCAGTTCGCCATAAAAGCTCACGCGCGTTGATTTCAAGGAGCCGTCGGCGTAGGTTATCATTTCGCTAAGCTGGAAGGGCCGCGGTCGCGCGGCGGCATCCAGCAGCACCAGGCCCGCCGCCGTCGTTTCCCCCCGGGCGAAGGTTACATGGTAATGCAGCAGGTCGCGCCCCCAGTCCTTGCCCAGTACTTCCGCCTGGGTAAAGACGCGTTCGGCGGCAGGCAGGGACACGCTCATGAGCACGCAGAGCAGTAGAAACCAGCAGCGTTGCATACGAACCTCCGTATGTTCACTATAAAACATGGCCATTGAGGGCTTCGACACGGGCGTCCGCCGAACGTTTTCGCCCTCACAACTGCGTGCCCGCGAATGCCGGCTCCGCCAGGCAGGGCGCGACGAGGATGCGACCACGCATTACCGAAAAGCGTCAGGTTGCCCGAAGGCCAGTATCTCCCCGACGATGACCGGCAGGGTGGCGCGCCAGCGATTGGGCGGGATGTTTTCAGAGAGTTGGATCATCAACCGGCCGCTGTGACCGCCTTGCGCGAGCAGGTCGCGGGTGATCTGGCGCACGCCTTCCTGGTCATAGAGATGTACCGATGATGGGTAGTTGATGGCCAGTTGCATGCCCGGCCACTGCGCGATAGCCTCCGCTATGCTGGTGTCGTTGTCCGGCTGTGGGGAGAAGGAATCGAGGCCGCGCAGGCCTGACTGACCGATGAGTTCCCACAGCGGCTTCAGATCGCCGTCCATGTGGCAGAAGAGCGGCACATCCTTTTCCGCCAACTGCGCCGAGAACTCCTGGTAATACGGCAAGCAGAAGCGGGCGAAGAGCGCCGGGCTGGTCATGGAAGCGGTGATGTTGTCGGGAATGCTGGCGTAGACGGAATCGGATAGCGCCACGCAGTTCATCACCTGGCGCTGGAGGCGGTCCAGGTGGCCGATGGTGGTCATCACCCGGTCTTCATCCTCGGCGAAGTGCCAGGCGAGATCGGCGATATCCACATATTCCACCCACAGCTTCTGCCAGGGATTGCGCAGGCCATTGGTGAAAGGGATGCCGTCCTCGCCCAGCTCCGCCTTCGCCCGCGCCAGCGGTTCGGGGTCGAAGACGACACGGATATCGGCAAGGTAGGCGTCGAGGATATCGTAATCCGCCAGCTCTTTCACGAAGTGTTCGCGGGTAGCGCCGGAGCCGTAGGTCGGATCGAAGCGTATTTCGGCGGTGAGCGTGCCGCGCGGGGTTACCATCGTGCGCCGTTCACCGCGCAGGCCGTCGCGCTCAAATGGTTCGCTCTCGATGCGACAGTGTTCCTGCTCCAGCCGGTAAACCCACACCCAGCGGATGATGCCGACGTTGTCGCGACCGAGCAGCGACCAGATCTCTTCGTTCGGAATCATCCCGTCATACTGGGCGAAGGGCACGCGGTCGTGTGGCTCTTCGCGCGCAAAGGCGGTCAGGCGCTGGCGCATCGTCATTGGGGGCATGGCATCACCTCGGTTGGTATTACCAGTGATATTCGCGCCCGGCGATGGATTTCCTTGCGCGGCGCGCTTCCGATATCAGCTTCCGAGGGCGCGAAATGCCCTGCCGGAGAAGATGCTCAGGCGGATTTGTCGGAGGGTTGTTCGTCCTTCGGCTGCGAGAGCGCGCACGAGTCGCCGCAGCAGCCGCAACTTCCGGTGACGGCTGCCCACAACGGCATCAGCCCAAACAGACCCCACCAGCTTTGCGTGAAGATGCCCATGCCGATGATAGTAATGCCCACCAATGCTTGCAGGATACGGATGACCATGGCGTATCTCTCTCATACATAACGTTATAGCTATATATTAGAAAAGAGGAGGGCTGGCGTCAAGCTCTACGGGACGCAATGATTATCACCAGCGCGCTTCACGGCCGATGAGACGTTCTAACGGACGCTGCACGAGGCGGGCGGGAAGGGCTTCACGGGTGGACTTCGGTTCGACCAGCATGGTGAAAAGGCCAAGGCGATTGGCGCCGATGATGTCGGTGAGTACCATGTCGCCGATCATCACCGTAGACTCCGGTACCGTGCTTAACAGTGCCATGCCGCGACGGTAGCCGCCGGCGAGGGGTTTTAGCGCGCGTGTCACCCACGGAATGTCCAGATGGTCGGCGATGGGACGGACGCGGTTGGCGTTACTGGCATTGGTGAGGATGCACGCCCGCAGCCCATGGCCCTTTGCGCAGGCGATCCACTCCGCCACGCCGGGGAAGATGGCCGGGCTGCGCCAGGGCGCCAGCGTATTATCGAGATCGAGCATCACACCACGGATGCCACATGCGATCAGGCGCGCGCAGTCAATCTCTGGTACGCTTGACGCCGTCCAGTGCGGGCGGAAAGACTCAGCAATCGTCTTGAAGAAATTAAACACGACTGTATTATACGTCTTAGTGCGGGAGGTCACAAGACATGTTCTTCCGACGGGGTATCAGAATGTGCGCGCGTGGGCGGCATACCCGGGCCGCCCACGCGGCAGAACTGACTGGTAGCCCACATCATGGAAGCGCACGCGGTAAAAGACGAACTCGAACGGCGCATCCGCGCGGAGCGCCGGGTTGCGGTCATTATCAACGCGCAATCCCGCCGGGGTCAGCGGCTGGGGATGGCGGCCATCGCGCGCCTGGAGGCGGCGGATTATGCCGTCAGCGGTCACTTCATGCGAAATCCGCTCTACTTGCGGCGTCGGATCGAGGGGGTTGTCGCGGAAGGCTATCAGTTCATCATCCTCGGTGGCGGCGACGGTACCATCAGTTCGTCCACCTACGCTTTCGCGGAGCGCGATCTCGTACTCGGCATCCTGCCATTGGGCACCGGCAACAGCTTCGCGCGCTCGCTGGGCATCCCACTTACGCTGTCCGGCGCGCTGGACGTGCTGCTGCAGGGCAAGGTGGCGGATGTGGACCTGGGGAAGGTTGGCCGCGACTACTTCGCCAATATCGTGGATATCGGTCTGTCGGGTGAGATGGCGTGGGGGACGCCGCGTGCTTTGAAACGCGCACTGGGCGTCTTCGCGTACGTCTACGTCGGCCTGCGGCTATTATGGCGTCATCGGCCGTTTCTCGCACGGTTTACTTCCGGCGGCGATACACGCGTTACCTACACCCACGAGATCATCATTGCCAATGGGCGCTACTACGGTGAGAGCCTGCTTGGGGGGAGCGCTTCGGTGGAAAATCGCCGTTTGGTGGTGTATACCATGGAGGCGGTGAGCCGCTGGCAGCTTGCCCGTCTCTGGCTCGCATTTCTGCTGCGAAAACGCGTGCCTCTCGCCGGCATGCCGCATTTTGAAACGCGCGCCGTCACCGTGGAGACAGAACCACCGCAATACATTGACCTTGATGGTGAAGAAACAGTCCGCACCCCCGCTCACTTCACCGTGGCGCCGAACGCGCTCTACGTGATGGTGCCGCGGGAGTTTGCGGATCAGTAGTCGAGGTATGCATCATACTGGGCGCACACTCATCGGCACGCACAACACCTGCGCCCCTACTACCTTTCACTTCCATGCCGCGCGCGGGATGTTACGTCGCCGCAATTCGGCGTGCAACTCTCCCAGATGGTGTTGCGTGTGACGCAACAAATAGAGGAAGGTGTCAAGCCTGGTACCCCCTGTCCAGGGGAAGACTGGATCGGATGCGTTTAGATCATCATCGGATAGCGCGGTTAACCGCGTATCAACAAGCTCCGCGATCTTCTCCAGCAATGATAATATCCCGGCATGGTCAGGGAGTTCCGCGACTGGTGATCCTTCCCAATTGCCGGCATAGTGGCGTCCCCACGGAAATTGATCGGCGGGAATGA
The DNA here is from genome assembly GCA_022708765.1 of Armatimonadota bacterium. GTDB lineage: Bacteria > Armatimonadota > Hebobacteria > CAIYQO01 > CAIYQO01 > JAKIYB01. Next base: position 10,319 of record JAKIYB010000098.1, read on the forward strand.
TGCCCGTGTAGAAATCGGCCGTCTCGAATGCGTGGCAGGCGTGGCGCACCGGAGTGAGGTAGTCCAGATCCCCACTCCGCCATTCCGCTTCGGGGATATTACCAATCTCTGAGCGCCACATGGCCCATACACGGGCAAATTGGTTACGCAGTGTAGTGACGATGTGATTATTCATGATGCTTCCTGAGAAACTGTCTTGGAAGCGTTCAGAACCATCTCGCTGAGGCTGGTTCTTGCTGGGCGTTGTTGGATTTGCTGGCATGTATGACCTCATACACTCTCGCAAATCCGCCTAGCCCACCGCGAACCAGCCTCGGTGATCTGGCCCTGAACACTTTCAATACCGTTTCTTACACACAATAATGAAGATGGTCAAGATAGCATCTGCCGCTATTGATGGGTCAGCGCGGCGCTGTGCCATTGACGGCGCAGCGGAAGCCGCCGTCGTCGTGGTAGGTGAGGTCGGGGGCTTCGGCATTGCGGGTGGTGGTGCGCAGGCTTTTACTGGAACTGCCCCAGGAGCCACCGCGCAGGACGCGCATTTCGCCGAACGCTGGGCCGGTCGGATTCTTCGTGGGCGCGTCTTCATAATATTCGGGATTGTACCAATCCTGCACCCATTCCCAGACGTTGCCGGCCATATCGTGCGCGCCATACGGGCTGGCGCTCTGTGGATAACTGCCGACCGGGGCAGCTTTCATGCTCTGATGACCGCCGCCGACCTGCTGGTGGTCCGACCAGTTGTTGCATTTCTCTTCGTCCCAGGCATCGCCCCAGGGGAAGATGCGGCCGTCGTCGCCGCGTGCGGCTTTTTCCCATTCCGCCTCGGTGGGTAGGCGGACGCCGGCCCATTTCGCG
>JAKIYB010000099.1 GCA_022708765.1 Armatimonadota bacterium
GGTCTTCGTGAGTATGGACGAGACGGACCCGACGATGCACGACGTCGCCGAACGGACGGCGGATGGGCGGTTGACGCGGCGACAGTGGCACACGCGCGACCGCTACGTTGCGCCGTATGGCTTGACTGACAACGGGGTGGTCTTCGCGTCGTTCGGCCGCATTATTTATCCGGGCGGTCGCGAGGCGAAGGTGGCGCTGCCGAACTGGAGTTCGAATGGGTGTACCTACGACTGCGCCGACCCGCGCTACATCGCGGTGGATGACGGCGGCAAGCTGACCCTTGTAGAAGTGACGAAATCGCCGCCAGCGCTATTAAAGATACCGGTAGATAACAGGCCGGGCTGGATCGTGCCAGGAATGGTCTTCGTTCATGGTACGCGCATCCTTACTGTGCCCAGTAGCGGCGAGGCGACGGTGATGGAGAAAGGAATGGTACTCGCCACGCTGGGGGAGTTTGGTCTAACCGAGTGTACGGTCAGTTCACGCTGGTGGTGGGGCGAAGATGGTACAGTATGGGAACGCAGTAGCGACGACACGTACCACTTGCTGCAATGGCGCACCGGCAGGCCACGCCTGACAGCGTTGCGCGGACCGGCTACACTGGATGACAGCGTGGATGATTATACACCATTACCCTTCTTGCTCACAGATAGGGCGATTGCCTTGCAACCTTACGCGCCGGCGCTGGCCGCCTGGGGAGATGAGCGGCTGGTGGCGACGACCGAGACGACGCTGCGCATTCCGGAACGGCTGGAAAAGCTGGTGCGCCGCCTCTTTGGCGCGTTACCACCGTCTGAACACTTCCGCGTCCTCACGCTCACCCGCGATGGCAAGCGGGTGGGCACCTACACCGCGCGCATGGGTAAGCCGATGACCAACCGGTTGGCGCTGTACCAGGAGCACCTGGCCTTCACCGAGGACGGCAGGCACCTTTCATGGGTGCTGGAATCAGCGCGAGGGGTGGAGGTGTATGTATTTCGGACGGGACGATAAGCTACGCATTGCTTTCCAGCGTTGTTCCTCGCTACAATACCGGGACATTCAGCCACGCCAGTGGCAGGTTTGTGAAGAGGAGCGCCGCCATGCGTCTGCATCTCGACCGTCCGGTCACCATTGAGCGCACCCGGTATGCGGAGCGCTGGTTTCCCTACCTGTACCGCATGCCGGATGGCATGCTGCTGATGGCGCTGCAGCACAACGTGGACTGCCATTTCTCGCCATGGCATTACCTGCGCTCGGTAGATAACGGCAGGACGTGGACGCATCCGGTGGACAACGTACCGCGCCTCTGCTGGTGGCACGGCTTCGCCGACGGCGAACTCTTCGAGATTGACAGCTACGGCATCCAGGATCCTAACGCGCCGGACGAATCGGTCTACTACGGCGCCTGGAGTGTCCCCAACCGCCCCGGTGATACCGCGCGGACCGGATTGGTACGCGTGCGCCATACCCAGCACGGCCTGACCCTGCGCGAGATGCCCGGGCTGCCAAAGCACCCATGGTTCCCGCTGTGGAATGCCATACATGGTGGGAAAGACTGGTGGGGCGAGTGCCTGGGTTTGGACGAAATTCGACTGAATGGTCCATACTTCACCGATATCGTCGAACTGCCCGGTGAGCGCCTGCTCGCGGTCGGATACTTCGATCACGTCGGCATGTATGCGTCTGATGATCGTGGCCAAACGTGGGAGGAGATCAGTATCCTCAATGATCAGGCACGCACCGGATTCACCGCGAACGAGACCGCCTTGCTCCGGCTGGCGGACGGCACTCTCTACGCGGTGATGCGCGTGGAAAGCGAGCCGTGGGGTGTCGTCGGCCGTTTCCACCACGCGTGGTCAACCGATGACGGCCGAACCTGGAGCGCGCCGGAACCGCTGTCTCTGGAGGACGAACCCGCGCACGTGGTGGGCTGTGCATGGCCGCGTTTAGCGGCGCTTGAGAACGGCGCGCTCATCCTCACCTATGGCCGTCCCGGAAAAAATCTCATCTATGATCTTACCGGCACAGGCCAGCACTGGCAGGGACGCGTGGACCTGCACGCCTGGGAATTAGACACTCAGGCATTGCTCGGTGTCCCGCCCGAGGCGCGCCTGCGCGGCATCGTCGGCGCAGACTGGACGAAACAATTCGATCGCCATACCGACAGCGGCGACTACCTGGGCGTCGCCGCCGTCGGCCCGCGCGAACTGCGCGTCGTCTATGACGTGCACAGCTACGTCGAACACTGGAATGCTGACCCCGTCTCCGCGGTGCGCATGGTGCGCATCACGGTGGAGGGGTGACCGGTTACTTCGCCAATGTCACCGTCATCACGTTTGCCGGCACGGTTACCACGTATTGCGTGCCATTCGCCTTCACGCCGGCGCCTTTGTAGCCGGCGGGGGCGGTGAGGGTGACGTCGCCGGCCGCGTGGCCTGCGGGGAGCGTCAGCGTCAGCGTATTGCCGGCGGCTTTCAGGGTGGCGGGTTGGGCGGCGTCAAGGCCATACTCCTTATGGCGCACCGATCCGGCGGCGGCCAGCGTCAGCATCATCTCCTGCCCGCGTATCCGCACGGCGCCGGCGGTGCCGTTGAAGGCGGCGCCTTCGGCTTCCACTTTCGCCGCATCCGTCGCCAGGAAGGCGTAGTCCGTGCCATTCGCCCGACTGACTTTGATGATCGCGCCATCGGCCAGCTTCGCGAAAGCCGGCGCGGGGGCGTCCCCCTTGCGCGGCACGATGGCCACGTAGTAGGCGCCGTCGCCGGGTTGCTGCAGGTGCAGCAGGTCCTGATATTCGTAGACGCGGTTGCCCGCCCACATGCCGCCGTAGCGCAGCGTGTGGCGCGGGGTGTTCGCCGGACTGGCGATGAAGTATTCGATATCCACGTCGAACTGCCCCGGCGCGGTATAGCGATCGCTCAACGGCAGCTCGCGCGCCGGCTGAATCGTGTAGGCCGGCTTGTCGGCGAGGAAGGCGGCGCGGTCGGCGGCTTGCGCCGGCGTGCCGATCTTCTCCGTCTTCGTCCAGAACTGCCAGGCGGTGGGCTGCCCGCCGCGCACGGTGTCCCGCAGCACGATGTAGGCGATGCCCGCCGGGTCGGCGTCCTTCAGGAAGAGGAGCTGACGCGTCCATTCCAGGTTGGTGCCCGTCGCGGCCTTCACCTTCGGGAACGCCGGCACGTCACGCGGGAACCAGTCGCGGTCATCCACCGTCGTGTTGACGAGGGTGGTGCGTATGTAATCAGCCGCCGGCTGCGCGGCGAAGGCGCCGGGCCGGGTCTCGGTGTAGTGGCCGAACGGCCCTTTCGGGTCGCCGGGTGCCCCCCAGTTGCGCGCCAGCCGCACGCCGTCGCGCAGCAGTTCATGGCGTTCGTTGTACCCGATGTCGAAAGTGAAACAGGTGCTCATCGGCTTGCCGAGGGCGAACCACTGCGAGATGCCGCCGATGCCCGGCGTCCAGATATCGAGATTGCGCAGCGACTGCGCGTGGCTGATGACGTTCAGGTAGCTCTCGTTCGGCGTGTTGAAACCGTGACGGAGCAGCGCGCCCAGTTCAGGGAAGAGTTCGGAGCCCCACTTCGGCGCTTCCATCGGCAGGCGGCGATCGGCGAAATACGGCTCATACCCGCCCAGACGATTGTCGCCCATGAAGTAGGGGTAGCCGTTTTCCGCCCACAGCCACTGCAGCGCGCGGGAGAAGTCGGGGTCCGTCTCGGTGAAGAGCGGCGCGGCCATGCCGAAGCTGGCGAGACGGTCGCCGGAATGGCCGCGGCCATAGGCGCCGATGCCGCGTTCATTATTGCGCTGCACGTCGCGCGGGGTGTGGTAGCGGGCGAAGTAGAGCAGCAGCTTTTTGAAGCGCGCGTCGGTGGTGAAATCGTGGTAGCCGGCGCGCTTCGCGGCGATGGCGTAGGTAATCATCGGCTCCAGGCTGACGTAGCCGTAGTGCGAGCCTTCGCAGGACCACTCGCCGTTGGGGCCAACTTCCGTCGCCAGCCAGTGCTCCATCCACCCGGTGGCGTAATCCGCCCAGGTTTTCGCCATCGGGTGATCGGGCAGCGCGCAGGCGATGACGCCCAGCGACAGCGTATACGAGCAGCTCATATTCGGGTTGCCGGAGTGCGAACCGCGCTCCATCTGCCAGCAGCTCGGGTCGGCCATCACGTAGCCAAGGTAGGCCATCTGCGCGCGGAACAGTTTGCGCTCCTCGGGGGTGATGAGGTCGCTGTCAATGAGCGAATCATACAGCGAGGTTACGCCAATGGCTCCGCGCATCACGTCGTAGTTGCCCAGCATGCCCAGCATGGTGCGCAGTTGCCCGACCGTGCGGTCAAGGTCCGCTTTCGTGCGCTGTTCAGCCGGCTTCATCAGCACGGCCAGCGCGGCCCCCGCGTAGGACGGCGCGCCGGCCAGCACGCGCTTCAACCCAGCGTCCGCCGCCGCCCGCCCCCAGGTCTCCTGGATGCGCGCCTGGTCCACGAAGAGGTGCGGGTGTTTTGGCGCTTTCGGATTCGCCGACCAGTCGAGTACGCAGGCGTTCACCTCCCGCAGGCGGTCGCCCACCGCCGGCGCGCCGGCGGAGACCGTCCAGACGCGCCGTCCCTTCGCCAGGCTGGCTTTCAGCGTCACTGTGCCGTCGGCGGCGTAGCTGATGGGCATGGACTTGCGCTTCCAGGCGTCCCACGACTTCGGGATCATCTCCAGATCCCACTTCGGGAATCCACCAAACGTATACTTCGGGCCCGGCTCAACCCAGGCGCCAGGCTCGCGCGAGCGCAGCAGCAGCGCCGGCGCGCCTTCACCGGCAAACCGCACCGCCTGCGGCTGATCAGGGAAGGCGCCGGCGATGCTCAGGTCGGGCGTCAGGGAACAGAAGGGCGTGGCTGACGGGGTGAGGGCCTGCGCGCGCTCGCGCGACCACTGCCCGTAGCCTTTGGGGAAGACGGCCTGCTTCACCCCCGGCGCGGCCGGCAGCGTGAGAAGCAGCGCCTGGTCGGGACGGTCCTCTTTGGCCGCCATTTCCCAGCGCACGGTATTGTCGCCGGCGACCAGGGTGGCAGTGAATGTCACCGCATTGCCGTCAGCGAAGGCATACGCGAAGCGCATCCGCGCGAAGACCGGGCCGCTGTCCAGCAGCGTCGCCGACCAGCTTTTCACCACGGGGGCATTCACCCAACGGCTGCCGCCGCCCCAGGCGGCGTTGCCCAGGCGCAGTTGTCCCAACGGGCCGGGCACATCAGTGGCGGCTTTCGGTTCCGGGTAGGTGACACCCCCCAGCGGGAAATGCGCGGTGAGCTCGCCGGCGATGACGTCCACCGCCTGTGGAGTTTTAATGACCGCCAGGTCGCCGGTGACTCGCTTCACGGCTTTCTTGCCGTAGGTCAGCGTGTAGGTCTTCGTCTCCCGCGGCGCCAGCCCGTCCACGATGAAGGAGACCGTGCCGGCCTTCACCCAGTTCGTCTTCGGCCAGAGCTCGATATCGGAAAGCTGCACCGACAGCGGACCGTTCGGCCCAACGAGCAGCAGCGAATCCGGCAAACACTGCCCTTTCGCCGCGGCGAACGGGTAACTGACCAGCTCAGCGCCATATTGCTGATTCAGCCGTTCGGTGATGACAAACTGCTTCGTGGCGGCGAATGCGCCCATCACAAGCAGCAGCAGGAAGACGAGGGACAACGCATGACGCATAACCGTACCTCCAGGATGGATACCCGTTCATTCGCCGTGAATCGGCGAATCCCTGTTAAACGTTATAACTCTTTGACACGCGAGGGAGGGAAAGGTCGCGGGAGGAAGGCACTCCCAGTGAAGGCCATTGCCTCTTTACTTCACGTTCACATCGAGATCCCGGGGCGTGCGCGCGGAAAGCAGCGTTTTGCGGCCGAGTTTGACGGTGGCGGCGTGCCAGGCGGACAGGTGGGTGGGCTTGCCCTTCACCAGCGTGAGGAGGGCGGCTTCGGCGTCGGTGGTCAGCGGGCCGGCGGCGACGAGTTTGCCGCCGGTATTCAGCACGATGAGGCGGGTGGTGTCGCCGTCCGCCACCTGCAGGATGGCGGTTTCCGGTGTATCGAGCACGCTGCTGATTGTCGCTGCCAGCCGTTCAGGATCGGGCATGGGCGCGTGCGGCAGCAGCACGGTGGTGAAGGCCTGCGGCTGACCGGGCAGCCACTCGCCCTCGCGAGGATACCAGACGCGCCGGGTCAGGTTGATGTAGAGATTGCCATACCAGGAGTGCGTATAACCGTCCACCACCTGCATGGCTGTGTCCGCGCGCGGGGCGAACCAGATGAGCAGGTCGCGCTGGTCGAAATCCACCGGCGCTACCGGCGGGTTGGTATAGTAGAAGCCATACAGCTTCGGGATGTAGGTGTTGATCCAGTTATCCCCCATGGTAGGGCCGGCTGCGCCGAAGACCCAGTTCTGGCCCATGCGCGCGCGGACGGGCAGGATGGGGTGCATCACGTCGCGCACCACGGCGAAGCGATTGTTGACGAAGAGCACGCAGCGGTCCAGCCGCACCGGCCAGTTCTTATAGCCGATGGCTTTCTCCGGTGGAAAATCGCCATACATCCAGATATTCCTGTTGATTTTGCTCCACTTTTCGTAGAGTTTTTGCCACGCTTCGGCGGTGGGCGTATTGCCGGGGAATTCGCGGATGTGCAGCCGGGCGTACCCGGCATCGGACGCCTGCCCCATAACCGGCACGCGGCTCTCCTCACTGGCAAGCTGATGCGCGTACCATTTCGTCCCGGTATCCACCGGCTGCAGCACGAACTGCTGGTGCTGCTCCTGGTCGTGGTCCATGCGCGAGGCGCCGTTTGTCAGATAGTAGGACAGGTCGCCGTTGTAGAGGATGACGCTGCCGCAATCCGAGTGGCCGTGCCCGGCCTGATTCCCCGCCTGCAGCAGCAGGAAGTGGTCGGTCTCCTTCGGTCCGGCGCGGAAGATGAGCTTGCTGGGCGCCCAGGTATTGTGCAGGGTGAAAAACAGGCCGCCGTCGGGTTTACCCCAGAAAGCGCGCCAGTTCGTCCGCTCGCGGAAGTGGCGCTGCGTCAGCGCCACCCCCGCCTTCGGTGGGATTTCCTTGAGAGTGTCATCGGCATACAGGTAGGCCAGCGCCAATTCCACGTAGTTCATGTAGCCGATGCCCTTGCACAAGCCAGCGATGCGGTCGCGGCCATTCCAGAACATGCGGTGGGCGAACCACTTAAAGCGGCCGTCGCGCACCCGCGTCGCCACTAACTCCTCAATCGTCAGGCCGACGAAGTAGAAGCCGTGCTGGCCGGCATCGCCGTAACTGGGCCAGGTGCCGTCCTGTGCGGCTTGCTCGGCGTAGCTGATCCAGAAGTTGCGGGCATCCGGGTCTTCCCACCACTTCACCCCGCGCACCCGCGCCCAGGCATCCACGGTCAGCAGGTCTATCCAGGTATAGCTGGAGCAGTCTTCCTCCATGTCGCGCGGTGCCCACCAGTCCTCCCAGATCAGGTCGGCGTAGGCTTTCAGCTCCTTAGCGCGGGGAATGTTCGGATTGAGTCTCAGCGCCGTGTCGTACCAGAACGCCGCATCAACGGAGCGGTTCTGCGGCCCGCGCTCCCAGTAGATGGGGTAGGCATTGGCGCGCGCACCCCAGCTTTTCCCCAGCATCTCCGCCATTTGCGCGGCTTCCGGTGTGCCCTCCAGCGCCCAGAGCGCTTCCAGCGCATAGGCATACGTGTAGGTCCAGTACAAGCCGACATTCGGACGACCGCCGCTCTTTTCCATCTCGGCGATGGTCTTTTTTACTTCCTCGTCCACGGCAAGGCAGTATTCCCGCGTGGTCAGCAGCGCCAGCCGCGCGTATTTCGGATCACCTGTGCCTTTATAAAAGGCCGCGAAGGTGGGGAGCGCCTCATAGGCGTATTGCTTCGGCGTCGCCGGCTCCTTGCCATAAGCGGACAGGCAGTAGTCCAGGTTCGGCTTCAGCGTCACCAGGTAGTCCGCCTTCGTGATCTTTGATGGGTCGTCCTGGGGCGACTGCCAGGCGCCTACTCCGGTGAGGCGATTGGGCGGATAAGTCAGAAGCTGCCGCAAGCCCTCCATCCGCGACGGGTCGTCGCCCGGCTTGATGGTGTAGGTCGCTTTGTCACGCGGCATTTCCTCGGCCAGCGCGGCCAATCCGCACAGCAACAGCAGCCCGAGCATCCAGTACCGCATAACAGCCCCCTTTACTGCTCCCGCGCTTTCACCGGTTTCGTCACCGTTTTGCCGGCATAACTCAGCCGTTGACCTTCGATGAGCGTCAGTGAACGCTCGCCCGGCATGTCGCGGATGACGGCGACACGGCCGGTGAAACGGATGCCGTTGCCGTCATAGGTGAATGGTTTTTCACCGAGGAAGATGTAGTCCCTGCCGTGCTGATGTGCCACCAGCGTGACGCCGGCGGCGAGGGTGGTGACTTTCGGCGCGGGCCAGCCATGCGGGCGTGGATACATCACGGTAGCGAACTTGCCTCCAGGCTCGCCAGGGACATTCATGATCCAGTGTTCCTTCACGTTCCACACCCCCTGGTAGGCGACGTAACTCTCGCCCTTGCGGAAGACGGGCTGGGGCGGCGTATCAACGGCAGGGAGTTCAGCGGGCATGAGGTTGCACGCTGGCGCCGTGCGGCTCACCGTGGGGGGCATCACCGGCGGATTCAACAGAAAGATGACGTCCAACGCCACCCGGTAGCCCGGCGCGTCAATGCCTGGATAATGAATCCAGCGAGGGTCGCCATTGTAGCCGGCGGTGGGTTCCGCTGACTGCACGTCGAAGTCAAAGCGCGGCGTTTCAGGCCCGGTCACGCGGTCGAGCATGACGAAATACTCCGGCCGTTCGGGATCTTTACTCTTCAGGAAGAGCACCTCGCGATCGTAGCTGCTCTTGCGGGTGCCGCTAGGGATGGTGCCGAGGCCGTAATCCACCGCGTCCGTGGTGGCGAAACGATGCCACTTTCCGGCAGGCAGGCCATCATATTGCGGGTTGCCGAAGCTGAGGAAGCAGTGCTCGAACTGTTCAGGCGCGCTTGAGCGCAGATCGAATCCGTCACCTGCCAGCAGCACGCCTTTGCCATACATGTGGAAGCTGCCCTCGTCGCCGTGGTGGTGGCCGCGTTCCTTGCCGCACTTGATGAGGAAGTAGCTCTCCTTCGGGTGGCCCACGTGGTTGCGAAAGACCCAGCCGGCGTCATCCCACGCCATGCTGGGCAGTGGCGGCTGCTTCGCCGGGTAGTCGAGTTTGCCGAAGAGGAGATTCAGCGGCAGCGGGCGCGACAGGCCGCCCATCTGCCGGCCATTTTCCACCCAGGCCCACTGGCAGTAGCCGGCCAGTTTCGGGTCGCTTTTCGCCCAGAGCTGCACGCCCCAGTGGAATTCTCCGAAGCGGCGCATCCCCGCGCCGGGATGATGGCCCACCGGCGGCAGCATGCGGCTGTTGCCCATGCCGGGGTCGCGCGGGGTGAGATGCTGGATCATATACAGCGCCGTCTGTTTGAAGCGCGGCTCATGCGCGTAGTTCGGATAACCGGCGCGATCCAGCGCGATGGCATTCTTCACCCAGAGGTTCCAGGAGAAGGGGTGATAGTTGCCGATATTCTCCAATCCCACCCCATCCGGGCTGATGGTGGTATCGAGGACGAAGCGGCCGCCGCTGAGCGCGCGCTGCGCCCAGTACTTCGCCATCGGATGCTTCGGGAAGAAGGCGGCGCCCACGCCCAGCGCGGAGAAGCCGATATCGTTGAAGTTGGCGAGATTCACCCCCTCGCCCTGGTACTTCCAGTGGTCGTAATCGCCGGCGATATACAGCGCCGCCAGCACCCAGCGCACCCAGTTCTGCCGCTCGTCGGGGGTGAGCTGATCCAGGTAGCCATCAGCGAGCAGCATGCTCTCGCGCGAGTAGTTGCCGGTGCTGTAGATGTAGACATTCGCGCCGTTGCCCAGTTCCAGCACGTCGCGCGTGAAATTTTCGATGCCGCAGAAGTCCCAGTCGCGGCGGATGCCGTCCGGTTCGGGGGGATAGTTGGGGCCGTGCTTGCCGGTGAAGAGATACTCCACCACCGGGCCTTCCTTATGAAACTTCGCGAACTCCGGCACGGAGGCGAAGCGGCGTTGAATCTCCTCCAACTGCTGATCCTTCGGATCCCAGAGCACACGCGGATGAGTGTCCCGCATGGGATCGTAATCCAGCACCCAGTCCTTCACCTTGTTCAGCGGAAAGTCGGTGAGCTTGTTGCGCAGTTCCCAGATGCGGCACGCGGATGGGGTGATACGCATGCCCCCGCCGCCTTTTGACATCCAGTAGCGGATATGGGATGGCCGCTCCGTCGCCTTAATCGCCTCCGGTGTTTTCACCACCGTCTCGCGGGTGCTGAAGACTAGGTAGAAGTGGCGGGAGACGTTGAGCGGCAGGCTGATGCGGGCGCGGCCATCGGCGTCGTCCAGCAGCGTGAGCGGCGCAATGGCCTGCGACCAGCCGGCGGCATTGGTGGCAATGACGCCCAGGCAGTCATGCACCGCCGGATCGGAGGAGTAGACGGCGCTCCAGGCATTAAACCAGTAGGGGTGAATGTGCCAGGAAAGGCAATGCGCGCGAATGGCGTCATGCGCCAGCGGTGTTTTCACCAGCGCGCGGCTGAAGGTGTTGGGGGCGTAGAGGGTGTCGGGATCGAATCCCTCGCGCAGGCTGAAGACGAACTGCCCGGCGGGCTGCACCGCGCCCCAGTCTTCGCCCCAGGCGGAGGGCTCGCAGACGAACTGCTGTCCGCGCCGCAGCGATTCCACCGCGCCGCGGTAGGAGGAGGACTCGCTGACACGCGCGTAGTCGGTATCCGGGAATACCTGTATTTCCAGCAGATGCCAGTCGCCATTGGCGAAGTCAGTGCGCTGGATGTAGGTTTTCCATAACGGGCCATTCTCGGTGTTCGTCAGTGCCTGACGGGCAATGGGAAACGCGGATTGAAAATATCCTTTACCGCGCCAGATGCCGTCCGCGCCTTTGAAGGCCATCAACGGACCGGGCGCTATCGCGGCGGCAATCGGCGGGGTGAAGCGGGTAGTGCCGGCCAGCCGCACGCCGTAGCGCAATCCCTGAATATCCACCCGGCCATCCAGGCGAATCGCTTCCTCGATGGCCGCCGGCG
>JAKIYB010000009.1 GCA_022708765.1 Armatimonadota bacterium
CCTGGGTATGCACGGCGAGATAACCGCGCCGGAAAAGGTCCAACCCATTGACCGCCAGCGCAATCTGCATTCCGGCATGAATCTGAATAAATTTCACCGCCTGCGCTTCGACTTCCCGGAACCGCCGGGCAAATTTGGCTCGATGTATATGTCGCGCGAAGCGGTGGATCGGCTCATCGCGCGGATGCGTAATGAGTCCGCCTTCTACAATTATATTTATGACAGCGAGCCTTATTTCCGTCCGATGCTCTTCATGCTGCAGGACACCACCGGCGCGAAGATCCACGAGGCGGCCACCCTGGTCGAAAAGAAAGCCCATGACGTGCTGGATTTCCTGGTAAATGCCTACGGCATCCAGGACAAGCACGTGCATTATTACGAGGGTGTCTTCAACGTCGTCAACTTCTTCTACATGGCCGATCAGGTGCTGGCCTCGCCGCTGGCCACGGAGGAGGACAAGGCGAAAGCGCGGAAGGGTATTGCCCTCTTCGCGAGCATCTGGACGGACGACAACCACACGCCCGGCCAGGAGGACACCGGCCTCAATTACGGCACCGCCAACATGCCGCTCACCTTCGGCGCGTTCCGCGACATGTTCATCGTCTACCTCGCGGGCGACCCCGCCTACACGGCGCGCGCGAAGCAGGTCGCTGCTCGCCTGGGGCACAACCTGACGACGCAGATCAACGAGCACGGCGCGCACATGGGCGGCATGCACTATATTGAAGCCTCCTTCTCCGCGCTCGTGTCCAACATGCTGTTGCTTCGGCAGGCCGGCATCGCCGACTTCTTCGCGGACGATGCGAAGCATGGCTCGCGTCTGACGAAATTCGCCGAGTTTATGATGCACGCGCTCACCCCTCCTGACCCGCGCTTCGGCAACATCCGCAAGATGATTGCTACCGGCGACGGTTCCTATGAGTCGGCCGATCGTTACGGCGTGCTAGCCACCGGCTTCGCGCAGGCAAATCCCGCCCTGAGCGCGCGCCTGATGGGCGCCTGGACGCAGAACGGCCGGCACCACGCCGCTATGTTCGGCTCCAGCGTGATGAAGGTGGACGACGAACTGCCGGCAAAAGACCCGGCCCTCGGCAGCGCCACCTTCCCCGGCTACTATTCCGTGCTGCGCGCAGGTTGGGGCACCCCCCATGAGACGGCGGTCTGGTTCATCAATGGCGACTGGTACCGCGATCACAAGCATCCCGGCGACGGCGGCGAAGTCATCATCTATGCGCTGAGCGCGCCGTTGTCGCTGGACTTCGGCAGCATGTATTCGCCGCATGCCCCCGGCGCGGAGTATCACAGCGTAGTACACCCCGGCGGCCAGGCGCCGAAGGTGGAGGCGTTCGACGCGAACGCGCGCGGCGGCATGAGCCGGGCGACCTTCGACCTGCCGAATAACGGTAAATGGACGCGCGCGGTGAGCCTGGGCCTGCTGACCGATGACCTGCCGGTGATCGCCATCCAGGACACGATTGCCGGCGGCGGCGACCGCACCTGGCAGCTTAACCTGATGACGGACGAACTGCGGACCGCCGAAGGACCGCGCGCGGTCGGCCAGCCGTTCACCCTTCCCGCTGGCATCACCGCGCTGGAAATGACCGGCCAGCGCTGGGCCAAACACGCCGCGCAGGGGATTGACGGCATGCTCTACCTGGTGACACCCACCCCACGTCCGGTCGAGATCGCCGCATGGAAGCACAACTGGCATCCCGCGACGGAGCAGTACCAGTTCCAGCGCGCCAACGAACGCGGCTTCGAAGAACGCCAACTACTGCTGCGCGTAAAAGGTGACGGTTCGCTGCGCGCTATTCTCGTGCCTTATTACAAAGGCCAGAAACCAACGGACCTGAAAGTCATGTTGGAGGGAGATCAGGTGATTGTCTCCGCCGGCGGGAAATCTCTGCGCTTGACGCAGGATGGTCGCATGCAAACACCGCACTGACAAGCAAGCGCTTTACGGTGGTTCCCAGCGTAGCATGAACGCCGAAGAGCGCCCGGGAATCGGACGAAACATGCCTGCCGGTGGGCGAGACGCCCAATGCCATTAACACAAGCTTGCTCCGTGTGATGAGTCAGCATCATTATGCCGCCATATTTCCCTATCAATCTCCCCTTCCCACGTAGGGGAGGGGGTTGGGGGAGAGGTCGCGCGTGACGGTCGAGAATCTGTAATTGAACGGCAGTGGGCGAGACGCCCGCGAGCCGCGCGGGATGCCGAAGTGCAGTAACCGCCGGCGCGTGCCAGATCGCCTATCGAAGATTACGGTGAAGCGTCGCGCAATTCGTGCGCTCGTCCGCCAGGGGGAGTTTGAACTCTTTCTCTATGTCCCCGGCGTCCCGCGTGTATATTTCGGAGACACGAAGGCGGTAATACCTGCCGTGACAGCCCCGGACATCTTTGCGGAAAAAATCACAACCGCGAGAGCTGATGTCGTAATCGCCTGTCCGTGCAGTGGTCAGGCGGCTACTGACATGGTATCACGATAATCACCCGGATCGTTGATATTGCGCAATCATTCACCTGGCGGATGATGGTGGGATACCGCACGGCGACCCGGTTAACCAGCTTCAGCATGGGTAAAATGCTGTGTTTGCGATCCCATCCACGCGCGCCGGACATGTCACCTGTTAAGGAAAGACCTTCGATTCAACTCGTATTTACACCGAAAATGCACATGATTTTGTTAATTATTTCACAAACGATTGCGCAAAAATTCACAAGCAAATTTGCAATAATTCACATAAAAACCTCTTCCCCTAACGAAAATCAGGGTGTAATATGATCAGTGGTTCAGTCTTTGCTCCGTCTGCTGACATGCCGGACTGCCCACCTCATGCCGTTCTCCGACGCGTCTCTGTCGTCGGCCTTCGCCGGCATGTTGTTGACTTACCCTGTAAGGAGTATAAGTATAGTCGTGATTGGGTATAGCCACATTACATAAGTAGCTGGCAACCAGTGAAGTCCTATCAGCAAAGGGAAAGGCTTGTCTAATACGATGAAGTTAGCGATAACCGGAAAAGGCGGTGTAGGGAAGACAACGACATGCGCGCTGTTGGCGACAGCCTTTGCGAAAAGTGGGCATCGAGTACTGGCGGTAGACGCGGATCCAAACGCGACCCTGGCCTCCTGCCTGGCATTTCCCGACCCCGAACGCATTACACCCATCAATGAGATGACGGACCTGATAGAAGAGCGCACCGGCGTCAAACCCGGCTCATCCGGCGCCGTCTTCAAGCTCAATCCCCGCGTGGATGACCTCCCCGATCGGTTCGCGGTTGAACACAACGGCATTCGCCTGCTGCGCATGGGCGCGATAAAAAACGGCGGCGCCGGTTGTTACTGTCCGGAGAATGCCTTCCTGAAGAACCTGGTCACGCATCTCTTCCTGGCACGGCGCGACGTGCTCATCATGGATATGGAAGCCGGCGTGGAGCACCTTGGCCGCGGCACGGTGCGCGCGGTGGACTGGCTGGTGGTGGTGGTGGAACCGAGCCGGCAAAGCACCGAGACCGCAAAACGCATCGAACTGCTGGCGCATGACATCGGGTTGACGCGCATCGGGGTGATCGGTAACAAATGTCGCGACGCCGCGGAGCGTGCCTTTATCCAAGCCGCCGTCGCGCCGCTACCGCTGCTGGGCGTGCTGCCGTATGACGACGCGCTGCGCGAGGCGGAGATGGCGGGGCGGCCACCGCAGGCCACCCGGCCGGAAGTCGAACGTGAAATATCAGCCATCATTCAACAACTGACTGCGACCCTGGGGCAGGCGCTGCCCGCGTGAGGAGAAGTTTATCATGGCTAACCAGAAGAAACGCACTGCCGACCACGCTGCCGAGCAGATGCTGGGCCGCGCGGAGCAACTGGGCATCGAAACCGCCTGGCATCGCTGGGAGGCGATGCAGCCGCAGTGCGGATTTGGGAAGCTCGGCCTGTGCTGCCGGCACTGCAATATGGGCCCGTGTCGCATTGACCCCTTCGGCAGTGGGCCGAAGATGGGCGTCTGCGGCGCCACCGCCGACACCATCGCCGCCCGCCACCTGGTGCGCATGATCGCCGCCGGCACCGCCGCGCACAGCGACCATGGCCGCGGCATCGTCCATGCTCTGCACATGTTCGGCGAAGGCGAAACGGTGGATTACGCGGTGAAGGACGAGGCGAAACTCCTCGCCATCGCCGCTGAATACGGTATCGCGACGAAAGGCGTGCCAATCAAGAAAGTTGCCGCCGAAGTCGCCGAAGCGGCGTATGAGGAATTCGGCCGGCAGTTCGGCCATCAGCGTTTCGCCGAACGCGCCCCGGAAAAACGCCGTCAACTCTGGGAACGGCTGGGCGTGTCTCCGCGCGGCATTGACCGTGAAGTCGCCAATATGATGAACATCACGCTGATGGGCGTAGATAACGATTATAAGAGCATCCTGACCCACGGCATCCGCGGCGCGCTCGTCAACGGATGGGGCGGTTCGATGATCGCCACCGAGATGAGCGATATCCTCTTCGGCGGTCCCAAGCCCATCCGCGCATCGGTGAACCTCGGTGTATTGCGCGAGGATGAAGTCAACATCGTCGTGCACGGACATGAGCCTACTCTTTCCGAGATGATCGTCGCCGCCGCGCAGGACCCCGAGATGATCGCGTTGGCGCAACAGCATGGCGCGAAGGGCATCACGCTCGCCGGCATCTGCTGTACCGCCAACGAAATCCTCATGCGGCATGGCGTGCCGATCGCCGGCAACTTCCTCATGCAGGAACTGGCGATCCTCACCGGCGCGGTGGAAGCGATGATCGTGGACGTGCAGTGCGTCATGCCCGGCTTGAGTGAGGTGACCCGCTGCTACCACACGAAACTGGTCACCACCTCTCCGAAGTGCCGCTTCCCCGGCACGGACGTCGCGCATATCGAATTCGACGAAAAGCACGCGTTCGAGACGGCGAAGCAGATTGTCCGTCTGGCGATTGAAAACTACGCCCACCGCGACCAGTCCAAGGTGCGCATCCCGCAGAATACCACCGGACTGGTGGCCGGATTCACCGCGGAGAATGCCTTCCGCTTCCTGGGCGGACACTATCGCTCCTCGTATCGCCCGTTAAACAACGCGATTATTGAGGGGCGCATCCGCGGGCTGGCCGGCGTCGTCGGTTGTAACAACCCGAATGTCTGCCAGGATCAGGCCCACCTCACCATGACGCGCGAACTCATCAAGCACGACGTGCTGGTCGTGCAAACCGGGTGCGCGGCTATCGCCTGCGCAAAGGATGGCCTGCTGGCGCCGGAAGGCGCCGCCCTCGCCGGCCCCGGCCTGCGTGAAATTTGTGAAACGGTCGGCATTCCGCCCGTGCTGCACCTGGGCGCCTGCGTGGATAACAGCCGCATCCTGGTCGCGCTCTGCAACGTGCTGAATGAAGGCGGGCTGGGCGAAGACCTCAGCGACATCCCGGTCGCCGGCGCGGCGCCGGAATGGATGAGCGAGAAAGCCATCTCCATCGGTTTCTATGTAGTGGCCTCCGGCATCTATACCGTATTCGGCACCCCGCATCCGGTCATGGGCGCGCCCAACGTGACCGATTACCTGCTGCGCGGCATGGAAGAGGATTACGGCGCGACCTTCGCCTTTGAAGAAGACCCGATCAAGGCGGCGCACCTGATGATTGACCATATTAACAAGAAGCGCGCAGCCTTGAAGCTGCGGCCCATGCTGCACGACACCTATGCCGAAACGGACGCAACGGCTGAGCTGGTCGGCGTGTAAGAACCGAGGTATCCCGATGAAAGCCATGCTGGTTACCCGAACGTCGTTATGCCTGGCGTGCAAAGCCTGCGAAATTGCCTGCGCGGTGGAGCATTCGGCAAGTAAAGACCTCTATACGGCGATCCAGGAATCGCCTGCCCCCTGCGCGCGGGTAACGGTGCTGCAGGGAGAGGGGTTCACCGTGCCCCTGCAATGCCGTCAGTGTGAAAACGCGCCCTGCATGCAGGTATGTCCCACCCAGGCGCTCTCGCGGCTCGATCAGTCCAGTCCGGTGCTGCTGGAGGAAAACCTTTGCATCGGCTGTACCTGGTGCGTACAGGCCTGTCCATTCGGGGTCATCCGTCTGGATGCGCAGTCGCACGCCATCATCAAATGCGACCAGTGTTTCGCGCGCGTACAGAGCGGTGAATTACCGGCCTGCGTGGTCGCCTGTCCGACCCACGCGCTGGAGTTCAAGACGCAGGACGAAATCCTCGCGGAAAAACGCGAAGCCACGCTGGCGGAAATTCGCGGCACGCTCGATGAGGTAACTAAGTGAGCGAACAAACCGCCACCTGCATGGATACGATCCTCGACGAGGTGCTCGGGCGTTACCCCGCGCGGCCGTCTTCGCTCATCGCCGTGCTGCAGGACCTGCAGGAAGCGTTGAACTTCCTGCCGCCGGTCGCGCTGAACCGCGTGGCGAGCGCGCTGCACGTACCGCGCAGTCAGGTCTATCACGTCGCCACTTTCTATAAAGCGTTCAGCCTCACCCCGCGCGGCAAGCACCTGGTCAGCATCTGCCGGGGCACCGCTTGCCACGTGCAGGGCGACGAAAAGGTGGCGGACATGCTGCACGCCGAGTTGGGCATTCGCGATGGCGAAACCTCCGCGGATGGGGAGTTCACTCTGCAGAGCGTGCGCTGCCTGGGCTGCTGTTCACTGGCGCCCGTCATCATGATTGACCGGGAAGTTTTCGGCAATCTCACCGCCGCCGCTCTGCGGCGCGCGCTGGCGCAATATCGAGACGATATGACATCATGATTACCTCGCCTGAACAACTGGCCGAATATCGCGCGAAGTGCCGCTCCGCGCAAACCTTGCTGAGGCCGAGGCTGCTGGTCGGCATGGCTACCTGCGGGCTGGCGTCCGGCGCGGCGAAGGTCTTCGCCGCGCTGCGCGAGGAAGCCGCCCTGCGTGGCGTTGATATTGATATCGTGGCCACCGGCTGCAAAGGCGCCTGTTTTCTGGAGCCGCTCATTGATGCCGTGATCCCCGGCAAAGCGCGCGTCACCTATGCCGGCGTAACCGTCGAGGATGTGCCCGACCTGCTGGATGCCGTTCTCGCCGGCGCCGTCTACGCGAAGCGCGCGCTGGCGCGGGAAACCGCCGAATGCCTGCTTATCGAGGATTGCGCGGAGCCGTATCCCGCCGATGCGAATCTGGAGGGCGTGCCGGCGTATGACGCCGTGCCCTTCTTCCACGGGCAGTTGCACCTGGCGATGCGCAACTGCGGTTATCTCGATCCCACCTCGATTGACGAGTATATCGCGCGTGGGGGTTATGCGGCGGCGGCGCGCGCGCTGACGACCATGACCCCCGAGCAGATCATCGAAGCGATAAAAACCTCCGGCCTGCGCGGGCGGGGCGGCGGCGGCTTCCCCACCGGGCGCAAATGGGAAAGCTGCCGGAAGGCGCACGGGACGCCGAAATACGTGGTCTGCAACGCCGATGAAGGTGACCCCGGCGCGTATATGGACCGCTCCATCCTCGAGAGCGATCCGCACAGCGTGTTAGAGGGAATGATTATCGGCTCCTTCGCCGTCGGCGCCAATCAGGGCTTTATCTACGTGCGCGAGGAATACCCGCTGGCCGTCGAACGGCTGCGCCACGCCATCACGCAAGCGGAAGAACTCGGCTTGCTTGGCACGAATATCTTCGATACCGGCCACGATTTCACCCTGCGAATCAACCGCGGCGCCGGCGCGTTCGTCTGCGGCGAATCCACCGCGCTGATGGCCTCGCTGGAGGGCCGGGTTGGGGAGCCGCGCGCAAAATACATCCACACTGTCGAGAGCGGCTTGTGGGGCAAACCGAGCTGCCTGAACAACGTCGAAACCTGGAACAACGTGCCGGTGGTCATCCAGCGCGGCGCGGAATGGTTCGCCGGCATCGGCACCGAAGGCAGCAAGGGTACCAAGGTCTTCTCGCTGGTGGGGAAAGTGCGGCACGTCGGTCTGGTGGAAGTGCCGATGGGTATGACGCTGCGGGCGGTGATCGAAGGTATTGGTGGGGGCGTGCCCGAGGGGCGTCAGCTCAAAGCGATCCAGACCGGTGGTCCGTCGGGCGGCTGCATTCCCGCGGAGTACCTGGATTCGCCGGTGGATTTCGAAAGCCTGTCCTCACTGGGTTCGATGATGGGCTCCGGCGGCGTCATCGTCATGGATGACCGCACTTGCATGGTGGATGTCGCGCGCTATTTCCTTGCTTTCCTGAAAGACGAGTCCTGCGGGAAATGCGTGCCCTGCCGCGAAGGCACCGGGCGCATGCTGGATATTCTGACCGCGATCTGCGAGGGGCGCGGCGAACCGGGCGATATCGAAATCCTGCGGGACCTGGCGACGGTGATGAGCGAAGCCTCGCTCTGCGGGCTGGGTACGTCCGCCGCTAATCCGGTGCTGACCACGCTGCAATATTTCGCCGATGAGTACCAGGCGCATATTGCCGACCATACATGCCCGGCGAAGGTCTGCCGCGCGCTGCTCAGATATTCGATTCTCACGGAGGCCTGCACCGGCTGCGCGGCTTGCGCGAAGGTCTGTCCGGTCAACGCGATCTCCGGCGAGCGGAAATCCCCCCACGTGATTGATGAGACGGCCTGTATCAAGTGCGGTCAGTGTTATGAGATCTGCCGTTTCTCAGCGATAGAGGTGGCGTAAGGTGAGTGGAACCACGACAGGCGAAAAAGTAACCTTCACGCTGAACGGGCGCCAGGTGACGGCAGAACCCGGCGAGACGGTGCTGTCCGTCGCGCGCCGGCTTGACGTCCATATCCCGACACTGTGCTTTCACGAGTCCGTGTCGTCCTATGGCGCTTGCCGCCTGTGCCTGGTCGAGGTGTTCTGGGGCAAGCGTTCAAAGCTGGTCACCTCCTGCCTGTATATCCCGTATCCGGATGATCGCATCGAAACGGATAATGCACGCATTCACGGCGTGCGCAAACTTGTGCTGGAGCTGCTGCTCGCGCGCAGCCCGCACGTGGAAGCCATTCGCGAACTGGCACGGGAATACTGCGTGGAAGTGCCGCGCTTCCGCCCGTCAGCAGTGACCGCTGATGCCACGCGCTGCGTCCTCTGCGACCTCTGCGTGCGCGTCTGCGCCGAAGTCGTCGGTCAGTCGGCCATCGGGTATGCCGGGCGCGGCAGCGAGCGCGTCATCACCGTGCCGTTCGGCGAGCAGGCGGAGGAGTGCATCGGCTGCGGCGCCTGCGTCTTCATCTGCCCGACCCAGGCGTTGAGCTATGAGGATATCGCCGGGCAGCGGCTGATGAAAGAGTTGAACACCTCCGTGCCACTGGTGGCGTGCCGCGTCTGCGGCGAGCACTTCGCGACGGAGAAACAGTTGGCCAAACTGCGCGAGCGCATCACGATGCCGGACGAACTGGTTGACGTGTGCCCGCGCTGCCGTGGCACGGAATTTACCCGGGTGCTCGACGAAGCCCTGGTGACGAAACCGCGCGTGTAAATGCCCGCTGCCGCTCGCGGCAGCGTCTCGGAATGAGGAGGAAGCATGTCTAAGATCATCGCAAGCGCCGCTATTCGGGGAGCGCACGACATCATCGCCGAAGCGGAAGCGCGCTGGCTCGCTGCGCGCGAGTCGAAAGGCGAGGATACCCGGATTGAGTTTCCGGAGACCGCCTTCTATTTTCCGATGGCCAATGCGCTGATGGGCATCGAGGTGAAAACGCTCGGTGGCATTGCGCCGGTCATGACGCATATCAAAGCCCTGTTGCCTCCGCCCCCGAGTGAATCGCTCTGGTTACCCTATCTGGGTGATGCGCTGGACGCGGGGATCGCCACCATGCTGGCGGAAGAGATCCTCATGGCGCTGCGCTACCAGGATGGCGAGGAGCCGCAGTCCGGCTGCAACGGCTTCTTCTCCGACACCATCCTGCGCACCCTGGGTATCCAACTCGTGGATGGCCGCATGCCCGGCTTCGCCGCCATCCTCGGCGCCGCGCCGGACGTGGAGACCGCGGTGATGATTGTCCGCGAGCTGCAGAAGCGCAGCATCCTCTCCTTCGTCGGCTCCAGCACCAACGGCGTCAGTATCATTGACCAGTTGATCGAAGGCGGAGTGGAGATGGGCTGGGATACTTACATCGTACCCTATGGTCGCGACACCGTCTCCGCCATCTATCCGCTGCACTGGGCCATCCGCGGCGCGCTCACCTTCGGCGGCGTGAAGGCCGGCGAGGCGACGAAAGCCCTGCTCTACTGTAAAGATCGCGTCTTCGCCTTCGGGCTGACGTTGGGTGAAGTGGACGATCGCAAATACGCCACCGGCGCCGGCGCCATCAACATGGGTTTCCCGGTCATCGGCGATACGCCGATTCCGGAAATCCTGCCGACCGGCATCTGCACCTTCGAACACGTCGTGCGTGAGCTGGATCATCACAAAATCGTCCCGCGCTCCATTGAGGTGCGCGGCCTGAAGATTAAAGTCCAGGAGCTCGATATTCCAGTACCGTTCGCGGCCGCCTTTGAAGGCGAGCGCGTGCGGCGCGAGGATATGCACGTCGAATTCGGCGGCAAATACTCGACTGCCTTTGAATTCCTGCGCGCGGTGGACGCCGATACCATCGAGGACGGCAAAGTCGAACTGGTCGGCCCGGACATTGACGCCGCGACGGTCGGCGGCGCCATGCCACTCGCCATCGTCGTTGAGGTGGCGGGCCGTAAGATGCAGCAGGACTTCGAGTCCATCATGGAACGCCAGATTCACTCGTACCTGAATGAAGCGATGGGCATCTTCCACATGGGCCAGCGCAATATCATCTGGGTGCGCATCAGCAATGAAGCGTATGCTAAAGGCTTCCGTCTGAAGCACTTCGGCACTATTCTGCATGCCAAGATGCACGAAGTCTACGGCGCCATCCTGGACAAGGTACAGGTCACCATCATCACCGACCAGGCACGGATTGACGCGCTGCTGCCGGACGCCATCGCCGCGTATGATCATCGCGACGAGCGCGTTGCCGGCATGACTGACGAGAGCGTAGACACCTTCTACTCCTGCACGCTCTGCCAGTCCTACGCGCCGACGCACGTCTGCATCATCAGCCCGGAGCGCCTGGGACTTTGCGGCGCGTACAACTGGCTTGACGGCAAAGCCGGATTCGAGATCAATCCCGTCGGCTGTAACCAACCGGTGCGGAAAGGCCGCTGCGTTGACCCGGAAAAAGGCCAATGGGAAGGCGTCAACCAGTTCGTCTATGAGCACTCGAACCGTGCCGTCGAACAGATGAATCTCTACTCGCTGATGGAAGATCCGATGACTTCCTGCGGATGCTTCGAGTGCATCATGGCCATTGTGCCGGAAGCGAACGGCATGATGATCGTCAACCGCGAATATCCCGGCATGACGCCCTGCGGCATGCCCTTCTCGACGCTGGCCGGCTCCGTCGGCGGCGGCAATCAGACTCCCGGCTTCCTGGGCGTGGGCCGCCTCTACGTCGTCAGTAAGAAATTCATCGCTGCTGACGGCGGACTGCATCGCCTGGTGTGGATGCCGAAAGAACTGAAGGAATTCCTCCGCCCGCGCCTCATTGAACGCGGTATTGAGATGGGCGATCCCGATTTCGTGGACAAAATCGCCGACGAAACGGTCGCCGTCACCGCTGAAGAACTGGTCGAATTCCTGATGAGCGTCGGGCATCCGTGCATGGAAATGGAAGCATTACTTTAGTGGTAAATCTCCGGCCTGACCGGCCTCAATGATATGCGTTCAGTTTTTGGATGGAGGACAACATGGCTCTGAAAGCGCTCGATATTTTCAAGCATCTCCCCAGATCGAATTGTGCGGAATGCGGCAGTCCCACCTGCCTGGCGTTTGCCATGCAAATCGCCGCGAAAAAAGCCAGCCTGGACCAATGTCCGCGGATCACCCCGGAAGGGCTGGCGGCGTTGGAAGGCGCGTCCGCGCCGCCGATCCGTCTGGTGACCATCGGCACGGGCGATGGCGCAATACAAATCGGCCAGGAGACGGTGCTTTTCCGTCACGATGAAACGTTCTATCATCCGACGGGCGTCGCCGTGCTGGTCGGCGACGATGTGCCGGAAGGCGAACTGCAGCGTGCCGTGGATGCCATCGCCGGCCTGAAGTTCGAGCGCGTCGGCCAGAAGATCGCCGTGGATATGATCGCGGTGGTTAACGCCACCGGCAACTGTGAGGGATTCGTGCGGGCGGCCGCCGCGGCGCGGGAAACCGGCCTGGCTCCCATCCTGATGTCCGCCGATCCTGAGGCCATGACAGCCGCGCTCGCGGTTTGCGCCGACGCCAAACCGCTCATCTATCGCGCTGATGCTGAAAACTGGGAAGCGATGGCCGCGCTGGCAAAGCAGCACGGCTGCCCGCTGGCGGTGGATGCCGAAGACCTGGACGCCGCCGCGGAATTGACGCAGCAGCTCGTTGCCGCCGGTGTCGAAGACCTGGTACTGGATGTCACGCGGGACACGCTGGGCGCCACCCTGGAGTCGCTCACGAAAGTCCGCCGGTTGGCGCTGAAGAAGGGCGTGCGCGCGCTGGGTTATCCCTGCCTGGTGCGCCCGCTCAGCAATGACCCGAACGTGGCCACCGCCGCCGCCGGCACCTGTATCGCGAAATATGCCGGCATCGTGGTGGTGGATACCACCGAACACTGGCACATCCTGCCGCTGCTGACCGTGCGCATGAATATCTTCACCGATCCGCGCAAGCCGGTGCAGGTGGAACCCGGTCTCTACGCGATTGGCGCCGTGAATGACAAGTCGCCGTTACTCATCACGACGAACTTCTCGCTCACCTACTACACCGTCGAGAGCGACGTGGAAGCCAGCCGCGTACCGTGCTACATCGGCGTGATTGACACCGAAGGCACCTCCGTGCTCACCGCCTGGGCTTCGGAAAAACTCACCGCCGAGAAAGTCGCCACCTTCCTGCAGAGCCCGGAAGTCTCCGGCAAACTCTCCCATCGCACCGTCATCATCCCCGGCTACATCACCGTGATGAGCGGCAAGCTGGAAGACGCCGCCGGCTGGCAGGTGATGGTCGGACCGCGCGAATCGTCGGCGATTCCCAAGTTCCTGAAGACGATGTGGAAGGGTGAGTAACGCACGTACAGGATGCAAGGTCATGTATTCGGTCACCTTTTTACCGGACAACCGCATAATTACCGTTGACGAGAGCGCGTCGCTGCTCGACGCCGCGGAACAGGCCGGAGTCCATATCAACCGGCTCTGTGGCGGCGACGGCGTCTGCGGGCGTTGCAAAGTCATCGTCAACTCCGGTGACGTGTGGGCCGAAGCGACCATGCACTTGTCGCGCGAGGAAGTGCAGGCCGGTTACGTGCTGGCCTGCCGCTGCTACCCGCGCGGCGATGTCGTGATCGAGGTGCCGGCCGCCTCGCGCCTGGAAGGCAAACCGAAGCCGACCTCGGAAGACACCCTCCGCTTCAGCGCGACTCGCGTGCTCATCGGCGAGGAAGGCTCCTATCCGCACGCGCCGCTCTCGCGCAAGGTATCGCTCCCTCTTCCGCCGCCGTGCCTGGAAGACAACCTGGCCGATTATGACCGGCTGGCGCGCGAACTGCGGCGCGAAACGCCCATCCCCGTGCTGCAGATCGGTCTGGCGCAGCTTCGCCAACTACCCGCGCTCATGCGCGAGCACAACTGGCAGGTCACGGCCACCCTCGGCCTGCGCGGCGGCACCGAGGAAGTGGTGCAGGTAGAAGGCGGCGATACATCCGCCCGCAACTACGGCGTGGCGGTGGATATCGGCACCACCACCGTGGTCGCGCACCTGATTGATCTGTCGAGCGCGGAAACACTCGGTCGCCAGGCAACGTATAATTCGCAGATTTCCTACGGGGAGGACATCATCACCCGCATCATCTTCGCGCGCACGAAGGAGAAGTTAGCACAAATCTCCGCCGCCGTGGTAGATGACATCAACAACCTGATCGCCGGCATGGCGGAGCAAGCCGGCATCGTGGTCAATGACATCACCTTCGTTCTCTGCGCGGGGAACACCACCATGACCCATTTGCTGCTGGGCATTGACCCGGCAGCCATCCGGCTGGAGCCGTATATCCCCGCGGCCAGCGCCGTCCCCGTGGTGCGCGCGGCGGAGGTGGGCGTGAAGATCAACCCCCGCGGCCTGCTCGGTTGCGTTCCCTCGCCGGCGTGTTACGTGGGCGGCGACGTCGTTGCCGGCGTGCTCGTTTCCGGCATGGCGCAATCGCCGGAGCCCAGCCTGCTGATTGACGTCGGCACCAATGCTGAAATCGTCGCCGGCAACGCCGACTGGCTCGTTTGCTGCTCTGCCTCCGCCGGTCCGACCTTTGAAGGCGGCGGCATCGCCTGCGGTATGCGCGCCATGCCCGGAGCGATCGAACGCCTGAGCATCCGCAAGGGTGGGCAGGGCATCGCCTACAGCGTCATCGGCGAAGGCAGCCCGCGCGGCTTGTGCGGCTCCGGGCTCATGGACACCGTTGCCGAACTGTTGCGCAACGGCATCATTGATCGCGGCGGCAAGATTGTCGCCCGCGGCCAGCGCGTGCGCGATGGGGAGGATGGCCGTGAATTCGTGCTGGTGGAGGCCTCGCGCACGGCGGATAACCGCGATATCGTCATCACCGAAGCCGACCTGGCGAACTTCATTCGCTCGAAAGGCGCCATCTATCATGCCGCCGAGTGCTTGCTGGAAAGCATGGGCCTGGGCTTCGACGATGCGCAGAATATCTATATCTCCGGCGGCTTCGGCAACTACCTCGATATTCGAAAGGCCATTCTCATCGGTTTGCTGCCCGATCTGCCCATTGAGCGCTTTCAGTTTATCGGCAACGGCTCGCTGCAGGGGGCGAAGATGGTGTTGCTCTCGCGCGAGGCGCAGCAGGAAGCTGAGACTATCGCCGGTCGCATGACATATATCGAGCTGAGTACGAACGCGCGGTTTATGAACGAATACACGTCCGCGCTCTTTCTCCCCCATACTGACATCGAACGCTTCCCCAGTGTGCGACTGGCGTTGTCGCACATTCAGGAGGAGGTGGCATGATGAGGAGGATGCACTGATGTATATCGCAGTATCGGGCAAGGGCGGCGTGGGCAAGTCAACCCTTGCGGCAATGATCGTGCGCGACCTGATCCGGCGCGGGCACAAGCCGGTGCTGGCGGTGGATGCCGATCCCAACAGCACACTCGGTGAGAAACTCGGCGTCGGCGTAGAGCGCACCATCGGCGACCTGCGTGAAGACGCGCAGAAAACGAAATACGACGCGCCCGCCGGCACGCCGAAGCAGCGCGGCGTGGAGTATGCGGTGCAGAATGCCATTATCGAAGGTCGCGGTTTCGACCTGGTCTCCATGGGCAGAGGGGAAGGACCGGGATGCTACTGCTCGATCAATAACATGCTGCGCACGTTCCTGCAGGATCTGGCGGAAGATTACCGCCACGTGGTGATTGACAACGAAGCCGGCATGGAGCATTTAAGCCGGCGCACCAACGCCCGCGTGGCGCTGATGCTCATCGTCAGCGACCCCACCCCCACCAGCCTGCAGGCGGCGGGGCGCATCGGGCGACTGGCGAGCGAACTGGGCGTCGTGCAGGGCACGATGGGCTTGCTCATTAACCGGGTGACGGATCACCCCATCCCCGCTGACGCGGTGGCGGCGACCGGACTGCCGGTGCTGGGCATGGTGCCGCAGGATGCTGGCGTGCTCGAATATGAATATGACTCGCGGCCACTCATCGAACTGCCGGATGATGCTGGCGCCGTGCGCTCGGTGCGCGAATTGCTGGACCGATACCTGGATGCGCGCGGCGTTGATGCCTGCGCGCGGATAGCCTGATTTATTGCTGGAAGGAGAATAGAACCCATGCCAATCGAGGATCCGAAAGAGAAATGGTCGGCGGCGGTAGCCTCCGTGACGATCGGCGCCACGCGAGATGAAGGCGGCACGCGCGGCTCCGCGGTCACGCTCGGTGGCCAGACCACGCTGCCGTTCCTGAATTTCGAAGGCGTCACCCCTAATCGCCCGGTGGTGGCGATGGAGGTGCAGGACCGCTATCCGGCGGAATGGCCGGAAGTGGCGCTGGCGCCCTTTGCCGATGTCGCGCATGACCCGGCGGCCTGGGCGGCGAAGTGCGTGAAGGAATACGGCGCGGACATGATCTGCCTGCGCCTGATGGGCACGCATCCCGACTTCGGCGATCATTCGCCGGACGAAGCCGCCGCCGTGGTCAAAGCCGTGCTGACCGCTGTTGACGTGCCCCTCGTCATCTGGGGCTGCGATGTGGACGAGAAGGATAACCTGGTGCTCCCGAAGTGCAGCGAAGCCGCCGCCGGCGAACGCTGCCTGCTGGGCACGGTGAAGGACGACAACTACAAGACCCTCACCGCGTCATGCATGGCCGACGGCCACGCCCTTATCGCCGAGTCACCGCTGGACATCAATATCGCCAAGCAGGTGAACATCATGGTGTCGGAAATGGGCTTCCCCACCGAACGGTTGGTGATGTTCCCCACGACCGGCGGCCTGGGATACGGCATTGAATACGCCTATTCTATCCAGGAACGCAGCCGTCTTGCCGCGCTCACCGGCGACCGCATGATGGCCGCGCCCGTGATTTGTCTCATCGGCGAGGAAGCCTGGCGCGGCAAAGAGGCGAAAGCTCCCACCGAGGAGACGCCCCAGTGGGGACCCGCCGAATCGCGCGGCCCGATGTGGGAAGCGATGACCGCCGTGACACTGCTGCAGGCCGGCAGCGACCTGCTCGTCATGCGCCATCCGCAAGCCGTCGCGCTCGTGAAGCAGGTGATTGACCAGTTAATGTAACGATCCACCATTCGGTTCAGGAGGTTTGTACCATGATTATTATCGGCGAACGCATCAACGGCATGTTCAAAGCCGTGAAAGAGGCGATTGCGACGCGCGATGAAGCGGCGATCCAGGACCTGGCGCTGCGGCAGCTTGCCGAAGGCGCGGATATGCTCGACATCAACGTCGGCACCGCCGCCGCGGACCCCGTGGACGCCATGCGCTGGCTGGTGACGACGGTGCGCGCCGTGACATCCGCCCCGCTCTCGATTGACAGCCCCAATTTCGACACCGTGCGGGCCGGGCTGGAAGCGTGTGACGGCGAGAAGATGATCAACTCCACCACCGGACAGGAAGCCGCGCTCGATCGCTTCCTCCCGCTGGCGAAGGAGCATGATGCCGCCGTCGTCGCGCTCTGTATTGACGAGAACGGCGTGCCGGTGGACGTGGATGGCCGCTGCGCCGTCGCGCTGCAGGTGCTGGCGAAGGCGATGGAATATGATATTTCGCCGGAGAAGCTCTACATAGATCCTATCGTCATCCCGGTGAAGGCCGACCAGAAGACGCCCGGCATTGTGCTGGAGTCCATCGCCCAGTTCCATTCCCTGGCCGATCCCGCTCCACATATCGTGGTCGGATTGAGCAACCTGTCGCAGGGCGCGGTAGACCGCAAGCTGATTAACCGCGTCTTTCTGACCATGGCTATCGGCGTGGGCCTGGACGCGGCGATCGTGGACCCACTCGACACCGAGTTGATGGATGCCATGATTACCGCCGAACTGCTGATGAACAAGACCATCTACAGTGACTCCTTCCTGGCGGCGTATCGGCAGAAATATCAGACGGCGTAACAACAATGGCACTGTTTTCACGACAACAGCATGCGGAAAACGCGCGAGGCAGCGGATCGGTGTGTCCGGTGCCGCCCCGCCAGCAACCGTATCAGATTGCCAGTCAACTGGGCTTCGCGGCGTTACGCGCGCATCCCCCAACGCCGGAGCGATTAGCGGCGTTGGGCGCCGAGTTCCACAATGGTCGTATCGCGTTATCAGCGTTGACTCAACGTGTGTGGATAGATCTCGACGCGGAACAGGTGCTGCTCGAGGATGGGCGGGGCGTTCGGGCGGCCTGGGCGCTGCTGGCGATCCATTATCTGGCGGCAACCAAGGTGCAGGAAGATCGCCGAGAGGTGTCGCTTGCGGCGTTTACTGAGAATCGAGGGTATATCAGCGTTTTTCGGCAACGAATTATCGGGCGCTTTCTCGGTACGGTAGGGCGCACCAGCGACGGCTTCATCGCGAAAAGCGAGGAGATTGGCGGCGTGCGGTATGACGGTCCGGGCGTGGGGTATCGCTTCCAGGCGCTGCCGCGCGTGCCTATCACCCTGATTCGCCACGCAGGTGACGACGAATTCGGTCCTGATGCCACGGTCATCTATCAGGCGGATATCGAACGTCTGCTGCCGGCGGAAGATCGCGTGGTCGTCGTCGAGTTGCTGTTGGATACATTAGCCGGCAAGCCATTTACCGACCGGGAGGGAACATGAGTCAGAAATGCCCAGGTCAGGACAGCCGCTTCTGGAAGGCGGATGATATCCGACTCACGCCTTGCCCGCAGTGCGGGACGGAGGTGGAATTTTTCAAGGATGATCGCTCGCGAAAGTGCGGGAAGTGCGGGACGCGCTTTAAAAATCCGCATCTTGATATGGGGTGCGCGGAGTGGTGTCCCTATGCGAAAGAGTGCATAGATTTCGATCCGACCGAAGATGAGCCGCCCAGCCCATCCTCGGATGCCCAAACAGAATGAGGAGGTTGAAATGGTGACGTTATATCTGGCGTCCATCAAAGCGTTCGCGGGGAAAACGCTGCTCTCCGTGACCCTGGGACTGGATGCGCAACAGCGTGGACAGCGCGTGCAGTACTTTTTACCAGTTGGTCCGCATCCCATCACGGTAAACGGCACCGTTACCGATGCCGATGCGCTCCATGTCGCCCAATTTCTCCACCTGGAAACCCCTCCGGACGTGCTCTGTCCCGTCCCGTTGACGGACGCCTTTCAACGCAAGGTATTGGACGGTTCCATGCCGCCATTGCTGCCCAAGGTGCTGTCAGCCTATGAGCGCCTCGCGAACGATGCGGATGTCCTTATTGTCGGCGGCAACGGGTCGCTCTTCACCAGCGGCATCTCCTATGGCCTGCCGTCCTGGGAACTGGCGGATGCGTTTGACGCGCGGACACTGGTTGTCTGCCGGTATAAGCCGGAACGCACGGTGGATGAATTACTCGGCGCGAAGCACCTGCTGGGCGAGCGCATGATCGGCACCGTCATCAATGCGGTGCGCGCCGACCACATCGAGTTGGTGAAGACGAAAGTAGCGCCCTTCCTCGAACGTCAGGGCGTGCCGGTGCTTGGCGTTCTGCCGCAGGAGCCGTTGCTGCATGCCATCCCGGTGCGGAATCTGAAGGACGGCCTGGATGCCCGCGTGCTCACGGGCGAAGATCAGCTCGATCAACTGGTCGAAAACTTCGCCATCGGCGCGATGACGCCGGACGCGGCTTTCACTCACTTCCGCCGCATCCCGAATAAAGCGGTCATTACCGGTGGCGACCGGAGCGATATTATTTGTGCCGCACTGGAAACATCGCTGCGCGCCCTCGTCCTGACCGGCGGACTGGAGCCCGCGCCGCGCGTGCTTGCCGAAGCCAGTTGTCGCAAGGTGCCCGTGCTGCTCGTTCACCAGGATACCCTTTCGACCGTGGAGCGGATTGACAGCATGCTGGAGCACCTGCGCTTCCGCCAACCGGAGAAGATCGAGTGTGCCAAGAGTATCATCACCTGCTGCCTTGATATTGAACGCCTCTGGGCTCTTCTCGGCGTGAAAAGCGCTTTTCCCGTGTAAGCGAGTCAGCACAGACGCGTTGCGACGATGGGGTGAGTATCTCACCCCATCGGTGATTTCTCGGAGCGCCGGGTATCCCCGCGGAAAACGTATCCACGCGGCACATGACCGGACACCCCTCTCAATGCAAGAATTCGCAGTGACCATGCCAGAACACGAGATGCCGGAGCGCAGTATTCAGTACGTGCGAGGTTTGCGCATTTCAACCGCGACATCCGCGCTGATTCACGAGACGTGTGGCGTGGTCACGGAGCGCCCGCTCACCCTCACTATTGAGGAGGTTGGCAGCTATACGTTGATGTGCACGCCGACTGATCCCGTCGCACTGGCCGTCGGTTTCGCGTTTACTGAAGGCATCATCTCCAGTATCCGGGATATTGACATCCTGTATCACTGCGAAGACGATCCCTCGACGATTTACATGCGCCTGGGACGCCTTCCGGAGCGACTGCCGGAACGCAATATGCTGGTCGCGAGCTCCTGTGGACTGTGCGGCAGTATGCATGCCGATGAACTGCTCGCGGCCCTGCCACCAGTTGGACACTCGCTGCACCTGTCCACGTCAGTCCTGTTGGGTGTGTTTGCGGCGATGAGGACGCGTCAAATCCTGTTCACGCAGACCGGCGGTACACATGCGGCGGCGATCTTTACCGCGGACGGTGAGATCATCGCGTTCGCGGAAGATCTTGGGCGCCATAACGCGCTGGACAAATGCATCGGACTCTGTTGTTTGACCGGCAAATCCATGGCCGGATGCGGTGCCGCCCTTTCCGGGCGGGTCAGCCTTGAAATGGTGAGCAAAGCCGCGCGAGCCGGCCTGGAAGTCGTCGCCGCCGTGTCCGCGCCATCGTCACTCGCCGTAGCCGCCGCCGAATGCTGCCAGATGACGTTATGCGGTTTTGTACGCGATGATCGCGTGACGATCTACTCGCATGAGGCGCGTATCGAGGAGGCGCCACGTTGATCACCATCGCTGCGCCTCCATGTCGTGAACGCTCACGGCATGCCTGGCGGAAATATTGCCCCACCTGTACTTTACTCTATCCATATATAGTATAATCAATTAGCCGCCTTCTTCCTGGGCGACTGGGTCTGCCGGAGAAGGGGAACGCATCGGTGAGGAGGGAATGGCTTTCCGGGTTGTCAGACCTGGCACGCGCTGTCGCATGGCGCAATCGCCATCGGATCGTCCATGGCCAGTGCTGCGTGATGCCAGACGCACGCGAACCGGAATGCGATTCACCACCGCTCCTCCGCCAGAATGTTGTCGCATAAAGAGGTAATGCGTATGCCGCTGATATGGGAAACATTGCCGGGCATGGTCGCGGAGAGGGAATACCACCCCGAATCCTTCGTCTCCTGTATCTATCGAGCCAAGATTCCGGGAGGCTGGCTGGTACGGTTGCTGGTGCCGGGGGCTGATATGCCGGACAGTTTGGATTCGTCAATGGTATTCGTGCCTGATCCGCGGCATGAGTGGGATGGGAATTCGCTGCCATAATTTCCGTGGCTCACTGAATGTATCAGGTGTTCACACATTTCCGGCGGACGCAGAGTCGTCACCGGCAGCAACAAGCGGGCGGCATGGTCCCGCCGTGGGGAAGAGATGATGATACAAGAGACAATTGAACAGATGCTACTGCAGACGCCGGCGCCGGACGCGAAATCGAGTACCCGAGCGTCACTTGTCCTGCCCCTCCTGCAGCGTATTCAGCGGGAATTCGGTTACATTCCCGCGGAGGCGATGCAGCCTGTTGCCCGCTTTACCGGAGTGCCGGAAAGCCACGTGTATGGGGTGGCAACGTTTTACACCCAGTTCAAGCTGACACCCGTCGGCAAATACATCATTACCGTCTGTCGGGGGACGGCGTGCCATGTGCGGCGCAGCAGCGCGCTACTCGATGACCTGCGCGCCCGCCTGGGGATTGAGGACGGGGAAACAACCGCCGACATGCTTTTCACCCTGCAAACCGTCGCCTGCGTCGGCTCCTGCGCGCTCGGTCCGGTAATCGTAATCAATGGCAAAGTCTATGGCAACATGACCCGCGGCAAAATGCTGAAACTGATTGACAAACTCGCCGCCGACTCGGGGGCGGACGGTACGGTGAAGGAGGCGGCGCAATGACGCTGGCAACACGACGACTGCAGGCCGAGCAACACTGGCGCGCATTAACGCAGGATGGCGTCGCCACGATTTGGGTCGGAGCCGCCACCTGCGGGCTGGCGGCGGGCGCGGATGACGTGCTCGTCGAGATTGAGCAGACGCTGGATGAGTTCAACTTACGGGCGAACGTCGTCCCTGTTGGCTGCATCGGCCCCTGCTACCTGGAACCGCTGATGGATATTCAGCAATCCGGCGCTCCGCGCATCTGCTATGGCGAGATGACGCCGGAGAAAGCCCGCGCGATCGTGCGCGATTATCTGGTTGACGGCAATCCGCGCGCCGACATGGCCCTGGGCACGCTGGGCGACGGTGACGTGGCCGGCATTCCCAGACTGTTCGACCACCCCATGCTGAAGCCACAGGTGCGCATCGCGACGCGGAACGTGGGATTAATCAGCCCGGAAAAAATTGATCACTACCTGGCGGTGGGCGGCTACACGGGCATCGAGCGCGCGCTGGCCATGACGCCGGATGAGGTGATCGCCGAGGTGACCGCGTCCGGCTTGCGCGGGCGCGGCGGCGCCGGCTTCCCCACCGGGACGAAATGGGGCTTTGCCCGACGAGCGGCCGGCACCCCGAAATACCTGGTGTGCAACGCCGATGAAGGCGATCCCGGCGCGTTCATGGATCGTTCCCTGCTGGAAGGTGATCCGCACAACGTGCTGGAGGGCATGCTCATCGCCGCATACGCGATCGGCGCCAGCCACGGTTACCTGTATGTGCGCTCGGAATACCCGTTGGCCATCACGCGCCTGGCGCGCGCGCTGGCGCAGATGCGCGAGTATGGCCTGCTCGGCGAGCACATTCTGGGCAGCGACTTTTCATTTGACCTGCAGATCAAAGAAGGCGCCGGTGCCTTTGTTTGCGGCGAGGAAACCGCGCTCATC